>CANJKD010000375.1 GCA_947474415.1 Burkholderiales bacterium
CCCCAGCACCAGCTTGCGCTTGAGTTCCCGGAAGTCGTTGGTGCGGCCGGACGCTGAAAACTGCTTGCGCAACTGCGCGGCGATCATGCGGTTCGAGAGCGGGCCCGTGGGAAGCGCGCGCCCCAGGCCTTCGACGGCGCTTGCCTGCGAACGGCGCGTGAAGGCATAGTGCAGCGCAGCGTTCGTGGCCAGCCCGGCAGCAAGGCCAGGCGCTTCGAAAACTCGCCCCAGGCCGGGCGCATCAGCACCGAAGGCTGGAAGATATCGTCGGCCAGGCCGACGTTCTCGACGAACGAGGCGCACAACCCGCGCGGCCGCATGGAGGAAGTTCGGTTCATTGAAAGCAGATGGGCTTGGGTGCGGCAAACCAAAAAGGGCGCCGCAGCGCCCCTTCAAACCAGCGCCGTCAGGCAGTTCAAGTGGCAGCCGGCTTGCGGGTCGAAGCGCGCTTCGCAGCAGGCTTGGCGGCAGCCGCTTCCGCCGCTTTGGCGGCCGGCTTTGCGGCTGAAGTGACCACCCTGGCGGTCTTCGCTGGCGCTGCCTTCGACAGCTTCGACACCTTTGCGCTCAGTTCGTCGATGCGAGCCATCAGCGCGTGCACGTCTTTTGCGGAAGGCACGCCGAGCTTGTTCAATGCCTTGGCGGTGCGCTCTTCGAAGATGCCTTCGAGTTTGTCCCAGTGCTGGCCAGCCTTGGCTTGCACGTCACCCGCCATGCTGGTCATCTTGCTGGTGACGCCGCTGAGTTTGTCTTCGGCCACCGTTTGCGTCTTCTTCTGCAGCGAACTGCCTTCCTTGACCAGCGCCTCGAACACCTTCGTGCCCTCGGCCTGCGCGCGCGAGAAGGCGCCCATGCCGGCGAGCCAGATCTGCTGTGCCGATTCCTTCACCTGGCCGGCGAGCGCGCTGTCGAGCAGGCGCGACGACGAGGTGGCTTGCTTCTCTGCCATCTGCTTGAGTTTCTTGACCATGGTCTTGTTCCTTTGAGGGTGGGTTCTGCCGCGGCGCTCCGGGCGCCGAACACGCGGCACTATAGAAGTTCGCTCTGGAGGGCGCAGCCTAATCGCGGTGCCGGTTGCAGCGGGGGCTGCTTGGGGTAAATCGGCAGCAGCGGGAGCCGGGGTTTGGTCAAGAATGCCCGCTGAACCCAATGTCATCGGAGCAGGAAGATGCACTACTTCGTCACCGGCGCCACCGGTTTCATCGGCAAGCGTCTCGTCAAGACCCTGCTGGCGCGACGCGGCACCACCGTGTCATTTCTGCTGCGGCCCGAGAGCGAGGGCAAGGTTGCCGCGCTGCTCGAATACTGGGGTTTGAGGGGTGCGGCTGCAGCTAAGCGCGCGCTGCCGGTGTTCGGTGACCTGACCGCGAAGAAGCTCGGCGTGAGCGCCGAAGACATCAAAAGACTGAAGGGCCAGGTCGATCATTTTTACCACCTCGCGGCGGTCTATGACCTGTCCGCCGACGAAGCCTCGCAGGTCAAGGTGAACATCGACGGCACCCGCAATGCGGTCGAATTCGCGAAGGTGATCGACGCCGGGCACCTGCACCACGTCAGTTCGATCGCCGCCGCCGGCCTTTATGAAGGGGTGTTCCGCGAAGACATGTTCGATGAAGCGGAAGGGCTGGAGCACCCCTACTTCATGACCAAGCACGAGAGCGAAAAAATCGTGCGCAAGGAATGCAAGATCGCGTGGACGGTGTATCGCCCGGCGCTTGTCGTCGGTGACTCGCACACCGGCGAAATGGACAAAATCGACGGCCCGTACTACTTCTTCAAGCTGATCCAGCGCATGCGCCAGATCCTGCCGCCGTGGATGCCGAGCATCGGCCTGGAAGGCGGGCGCATCAACATCGTGCCGGTCGACTTCGTGGTAGCCGCGCTTGACCACATCAGCCACCACTTCCATGCCAGCGGCAAGTGCTACCACCTGGTCGACCCGGAAGGCTATCGCGTCGGCGATGTGCTCGACATCTTCAGCAAGGCCGCGCACGCGCCGAAGATGAACCTGTTCATCAACGCGGCCCTGCTCGGCTTCGTGCCGAGGAGCGTGAAGAAGGGCTTGATGGCGCTCGCGCCGGTACGCCGCGTGCGCGCTGCCGTGATGAAGGACCTGGGCGTGCCTGACGACATGTTCACCTTCATCAACTTCCCGACCCGCTACGACTGCCGCGACGCCACCGCCGCGCTGAAGGGCTCGGGCATTCAGTGCCCGAAGCTGCCCGACTACGCGTGGCGGCTGTGGGACTACTGGGAACGCCACCTCGACCCCGCGCTGTCGATCGACCGCTCGCTGCGCGGCACGATGGGCGGCAAGGTGGTGCTGGTGACGGGCGGCTCGTCCGGCATCGGCCTGGCGGCGGCGGTCAAGTTCGCGCAGGCGGGCGCCATCACCATCATCTGCGCACGCGACGAGGCCAAGCTGGCCGATGCCCACCAGGAGATCATGGCGGGCGCCGGCAAGGAAGCGATCGTCGTCACCTACTCGGCCGACATCGCGAACGAGGAAAGCTGCAAGGCCTTGGTGGAAAAGCTGAACGCCGAGCATGGCGGTGTCGACTACCTCATCAACAACGCCGGCCGCTCGATCCGCCGCGCCATCGAGGCCAGCTACGACCGCTTCCACGATTTCGAGCGCACGATGCAGCTGAACTACTTCGGTTCGCTGCGCATCACGATGGGCTTGCTGCCCGGCATGGTCGCGAAGCGCCGCGGCCACGTCGTCAACATCAGTTCGATCAGCGTGCTCGTGAACGCGCCGCGCTTCTCGGCCTACGTGGCCTCGAAGGCTGCGCTCGATGCCTGGACGCGCTGCGCCTCCAGTGAGTACGCCGATCAGGGCGTCACCTTCACCACCGTCAACATGCCGCTGGTGCGCACGCCGATGACCGCGCCGACGAAGATCTACGACAACATGCCGCTGCTGTCGACCGACGAAGCGTCGGACCTCATCGTGCAGGCCTGTGTCGACAAGCCGGTCCGTGTCGCTACGCGGCTGGGCGTCTCGGTCGAACTGCTGCACGCCGTGGCGCCGCGCATCACGCAGATCCTGATGAACACCACCTTCCGCATGTTCCCCGACAGCGCGGCGGCGAAGGGCGATAAGAGTGGAAAGAGCGGTGGCAAGGGCACCCTGTCGCCCGAGGCCATCGCGATGGCGCAGATGATGCGCGGCATCCACTTCTGACCCGTGCCTTTGGGCCCGGGTGAGGGCCGTTCGAACGGCCCTTCGGCCGCTCAACTCGTCTGGGGAATACGGCGTCGTACGCGCCTTATTTGATGCGGTGGGCTTTGCCTGCGCATCGGACCGTCGACCTATGGGCGGGCGCTTTGCACCAGCGGCGCAACGGCTTGCGCGATCTGGCGCATTAGCTCCGTCATCGCCTGCGCATGGGCTTGCGGCGTGTCGGCGCTGGCTGGCAAATCGTAGACGCGTTCTTCGGTGCCCAACGCGCGCGCTGAAGCGCCGCTGCTCAGCGTGATGCGGGCCCGGGCCTGCAGGTGCTGCGTGCTGCGCACGAAGTCCATCGGCGCCAATTCGACCTGCAGGGCCACGGCCGGCTGCAGATCGCCGCAGTTCGATTCGCAGACCGCCCAGCCGGGCAGTTGCTGGCGCAATGCTGAGACGAATTCGCGCGACACACCGATCTCGATGCGTTCGGCCCAGAAGGTATTCGGCCACTCGGCCAGCGTGCTCGCATCGGCCCGGTAGCGCACCCGCCGCGCGACCAGGTACTCGGGGATGCCGATGCGGCGAATCGCGAGCAGCTGCGGCGCGGCCGATGCCGGCCCCGACGTTGGCACGGCCGGCGCCGCCGGTGCTGCGCTTGGCGTCACGGCCGGGGGCAGGCTC
>CANJKD010000376.1 GCA_947474415.1 Burkholderiales bacterium
GATGCGATGCGGTTCGCCTTCGAGCGCATGAAGGTGGTGCTCGAACCGTCGGGGGCGAGCGCGCTGGCCAGCTTGATGGTGAACCGCGAGCAGTTCAAGGGCAGGCGCGTGGGCATCACGTTGTCGGGCGGGAACGTCGGGCTCGACCGGTTCGTGGCGCTGGTGTCGGGGGCTGAAAGAGTCGATTGAGTCTACGGGTCAGGCGCCGAAGCCTTCGAGCACGTTCACGGTGTTGACGCCAACCTCATCGACTGCGTAGCCGCCTTCGAACACGAATACCGTGGGCAGGTTCGCGCTGGCGATGTCGTGCCCGACCCGCAGGTAGTCGGGGCTGCGCAGCAGAAAGCCCGAGATCGGGTCGCCCTCGAAAGTGTCGACGCCGAGCGAGACCACGAGCGCGTCGGCGCCGAAGCTGCGAATCGCTGCCAGCCCGGTGTGCAGCGCCTCGCGCCAGCGTGTGAAGCCGGTGCCGCGCGGCAAGGGCAGGTTCAGGTTGAAGCCGTCACCCGCGCCCGCGCCGCGCTCGTCGACATGGCCGAGGAAGAACGGGTACTCGGTGCGCGGCTCGCCATGGATCGGCACCGTCAGCACGTCGCTGCGCTCGTAGAAAATCGCCTGTGTGCCATTGCCCTGGCGGTAGTCGACATCGAGCACGGCGACGCGTTGCGCACCGCCGTCGTGCAAGGCTTGGGCGGCCAGTGCGGCGTTGTTCAGGAAGCAGTAGCCGCCGAAAAAAGTCGGCGCCGGCATGGTGGCCGGGCGGGCGTGACAGCGCGAACGCACTGCGCACGCCCTGGCTCGTCACCTCGCGTGCGGCAGTGATCGCGCACGCGGCACCCGCATGCGCGGCCGCCCAGCTGCCGGCCGTCAGCGGCGTGCCGGCGTCGAACGAGAACAGGCCGATGCGGGCCGCGAAGCTGTCGGGCAGCACATCGAGGCGCATGCCGGGGGCGGGCCACACCGAGGGCAGTGCATCGTGCGCGGCGTTCAGCGGGTCGAGGGCGATCCAATCGCTCCACGCATGCTCGATGAAGTGCAGGTAGCGCGGGCTGTGGAGCTGCGCGAGTGCAGCGGCCAACCCTTACACGTCATCGGCCGGCGTTTGCAGTGGCCCGATCGAACGGCGCCGCAGTTCGGCCAGCACATGATCGAGGCGCTGCGGCGTTTCATGGCAAGGCACCAGCCGGCCGCGGAACATTTCGTGCCGGCCCTGGTGCAGGTGGTGAAGCGGGTTGTGGATCGTCAGCATCGGGATCAGTCGGCGGATGGGCAGAAGCGCGTGCGTCCCGTGGGCCTCAGCGTGCGGCCGGGGCGGCCGGTTCGGTGACGAAGCCGATGCGGTTCAATCCGGCCTTCTGCACCACGCCGATGACCTCGGCCACGCGGCCGTAAGGCACGCCCTTGTCGGCGCGCAGCTGCACTTCGGTCTTCGGGTTTCTGCGTGCGGCTTCGACCACGCGTGATGCGAACGCGGCGGCGTCGAGTGCTTCTTCGCCAAAGAACAGCTGGCCCTGCGGGTCGAGCGCGACGCTGATGAACTGCGGCGCCTCGTTGGGTGTGCCCCCATCGGCGCGCGGCAGGTCGAGCTTCAGGCTGGAACTCATCAGCGGCGCGGTGATCATGAAGATCACCAGCAGCACGAGCATCACGTCGATCAGCGGCGTCATGTTGATGTCGCTCATCGGCGCGGGGCCGCTGCGGCGTTCGAGGCGACCGAAGGCCATCGCCGATCTCAACGCGTCGCGTCGGTGACCATCTCGCGCAGGTCATGCGCGAAGCCTTCGAGCTCGGCTTCGCAGGAGCCGATCATCTTGCCGAAGATGTTGTAGGCGAGCACGGCTGGGATCGCCACCGCCAGGCCGGCGGCCGTCATCACCAGCGCCTCGCCGACCGGGCCGGCCACGCGCTCGATGCTCATCGAGCCGGCCGCTGAAATGGCGATCAGGGCGTGATAGATGCCCCACACTGTGCCGAACAGGCCGATGAAGGGTGCGGTGCTGCCGATCGAGGCGAGCAGCACCTGGCCGAACTGGAGTTGGGCCAGCACGCCGTGCAGCGCGTCGCGCAGGCGCCGCGTGAGCTGTGAGTCGGTGTGGCCCTTGGCCTCCAGCGTGCCGCCGGGCGGTGTGGCCATGGCTGCGGTGAGCAAGGGCAGCAGCGCCTGTTCGCGGTCGAACGCGGCCAGTTGATCGCGGCCCGTTTCCAGCGACGCGGCCGCCCAGAACGCGGGCACGGCGCGTTCGATGTCGAAACGCACGCGGCGCAGCAGCCAGCCCTTCCACAGAATCACGACCCAGGCGCCGACCGACATCAGCAACAGCAGCACCGCCACGCTGCGCGTGATGACGTCGCCCTGCGACCAAAACCCTTCAAACCCGGTCATCGGGGTCTCCCGATCGCCGAGGACGGCCATTGAGCCCCGAAGGGTGTGCGGGTCGGCGCGGTCCACGAAATGGGCCGTTTCGTGGCCCACGGAGCGGCCCGGCGCTCGACCCGCAATCGGGTTGACACCGAATGGTTCATCGGAGCCCGAGCACGTCATTCATGTCGTACAGCCCCGGCGTGCGCCCCACGAGGAAGCGCGTGGCGCGCAACGCGCCTTGGGCGAAAGTGGCGCGGCTGCTGGCCTTGTGGGTGATCTCGATGCGTTCGCCGGTGCCGGCGAAGAGCACGGTGTGATCGCCGACGATGTCGCCGCCGCGCACGGTGGCGAAACCGATGGTGGACGGGTCGCGCTCGCCGGTCACGCCTTCGCGGCCGTAGACGGCGCATTGTTTGAGGTCGCGCCCGAGCGCGGCAGCCACTACTTCGCCGAGTTGCAACGCGGTGCCGCTCGGCGCATCGATCTTGTGGCGGTGGTGGGCCTCGATGATCTCGATGTCGTAGCCTTCGTTGAGTGCGCGGGCCGCCATGTCGAGCAGCTTCAGGACGACGTTGACGCCCACGCTCATGTTGGGCGCCAGCATCACCGCGATGTGCTGTGCATGCTCGGCGATCAGCGCCTTCTGGGCATCACTGAAACCGGTCGTGCCGATGACCGCAGCGACGCCAAGTTCCCGGCACAACGCCAGGTGCGACAGCGTGCCCTCGGGACGCGTGAAGTCGATCAGCACCTGCGCTTGCGCGAGGCCGCGACGCAGGTCGCTTTCGACCCGCACACCGCTCGGGTGGCCGAGGAAGGCACTCGCGTCAACGCCGATGGCGGAGGCTTCGGCGACGTCGATTGCGCCCGCCAGTTGCATGTCATCGGCCGCGCCGACCGCCTCGATCAGCATCCGGCCCATCCGGCCGGATGCCCCGGCGACCGCAACGCGGATCATGAGCGCGGTTCGAGCGGCGGGTACTCGCGGGTCGGGCCCACCGGTTCGGGGACGACTGGGGCTGCCGGCGCGGGCGCAGGCAAGGCCTTCACCTGGGCTTCGGTCAGCTCCAACGTGGGCGCATTGCGGGCGGTCTTGAAGGTGTCGATCGAGGCGACGAAGTCGCGCTCGGTGGGCAACTGGCCGCCGGTGTCGATGCTCTTGCAGACGTCGCCCGTGAACAGCACGACAACGTGCCGCGCTTGCGACTCTGAACCTTGGCGACGGATCGTGAAGACGTAGTCCCAGCGGTCGCCGTGGAAGACATCGGCCACCAGCGAGGAACCCATGACGTCGCGTACCTGCGCACGTGTCATGCCGGGCTTGACCAGCGCGGCCTGCTCCTGGGTGATGACATTGCCCTGCACAACCTCGACCTTGTACGGCGTGATGGCGGCCAGCAGGCTGTCGGCCGTCGGCATGGTTCTGACCGACTGGCAGCCGCTCAATGCGCCCAATAGGCACAGGCTCGCGGGCAAGGCGC
>CANJKD010000377.1 GCA_947474415.1 Burkholderiales bacterium
GGTTCACAGGAGTCCTTGCAGGGTGTGGATCAGCGCGGATGGCAGCGCCGCGGGCCGGCGGGTTTCACGGTCGACGTACACATGGACGAAATGGCCGCAGGCAGCGGTCAGCGCCTCGCCCGCGCCGTACAGGCCGATCTCGTAGCGCACGCTGGAAGCGCCGAGGTGCGCCACGCGCAAACCGGCGTCAACCGTTTGCGGAAATGCGAGCGACGCGAAGTAGTTGCAGTGCGTCTCCACGACGAGGCCGATCACCGGGCTGCGCGCCACGTCGAGTACACCGGCTTCGATCAGGTAGCGGTTCACAACTGTGTCGAAGTAGCTGTAGTAGACGACGTTGTTGATGTGGCCGTAGGCGTCGTTGTCCAACCAGCGCGTCGGGATGCTGCTGAAGTGGCGGAACGCACTGCGCGGCTGAGGCGCGGGCCGGGGCGCGGCCGAGGTTGACGGGGAAGGCGTTGCAGTCATGAGGCCGCATTGTTCCATTGCTGCCAGCTCGCCAGCGCCGCGCGGATGGTGCCCAGGTGAACCCGCACCGTGTCTTCGATGACGCGGCCGTAGCCACCGGCCATCGACACCGCCACCGGTATGCCGCGCTCGCGCGCCGCCGCGAATACGCGGCGGTCACGCTCGGCCAGGCCGGCGGTACTGAGCTTGAGGCGGCCGAGGCGGTCGCCTTCGTGCGGGTCGGCGCCCGACACGTAGAAGATCAGGCCGGGCGGCGCTGATTCATGGCGACGCCAGAGTTCCGTCAGGGCACCGTCGAGCGCCTGAAGGTAGGGCGCGTCGGTGCAGCCATCGGGCAGGTCGACGTCGAGGTCGCTGCGCTCCTTGCGGAACGGGAAGTTCTTCGCGCCGTGCAGCGAGAGCGTGAACACGGTCGGGTCGTCCGTGAAGATGGCCGCCGTGCCGTTGCCCTGGTGCACGTCGAGGTCGATCACCGCCACCCGCAGTAACTGGCGGCGAGTGCGGTGCCACTCGGCCTGCATCAATCGGGCGGCCACGGCCACATCGTTGAAGACACAGTAGCCGCCCCCCTTGTCAGCCGTGGCGTGGTGCGTGCCACCGGCCAGGTTCGCGGCCACGCCGGTGGCGAGCGCGGCACGGGCCGCGCCGATGGTGGCACCCACCGAGCGGCAGGCGCGTGCCACCATCGCTTCGCTCCACGGAAAACCGATCTCGCGTTGCTGCGCGGCGTTCAAGGTGCCACCGAACACCGAGCCGAGGTAGCTGGGCGTGTGCGCCAGCGCCAGTTCGCCCTCGCTGGCGGCTTCGGCCTGTCGCATTTCCAGCCCGGACAGGCCTCCCAGTTGCTCGCGCAGCAGCCGGTACTTGGACATCGGGAAGCTGTGGCCGGCCGGCAGGGGCAGGACGAATTGGTCGGCGTAGAAGATCTGCATGGGGCTGACACCGATTGTGCCGGCTGCCGCCGATCGGGCCGATGCAGTTGGCCACGGCACGCCGGTTCATGGTGCGGACACATCGGACCGGCATCCTGCCGGGGCGGCATTTGGGGTGTCCCCCTAGATTGTTGCGCCGCAGCAAAAGATGCTTGCAATGCTCCGTCTCGTGGCTATACTTTCAGACATGTTGCAGTGCAGCAAATCTGCGCCAGGCACCGATTCTTTCCCTGTTATCAACCACCCATTGGAGATTGACCATGCTGACCGCTGAACAAGTTATCGTCGCCCAAAAAGCCAGCCTCGAAACCCTCTTCGGCCTGACCAACAAGGCATTTGAAGGCGTCGAAAAGCTCGTCGAGCTGAACCTGCAAGTGGCACGCGCCGCCCTCGGCGAAGCCGCTGAATCGACCAAGGCAGCGCTGTCGGTCAAGGACGCGCAAGAGCTGATGGCCCTGCAAGCCGGCCTGCTGCAGCCCGCTGCCGAGAAGGCCGCTGCCTACAGCCGCCATCTGTATGACATCGCCGCAGCGACCAGCGCCGAAGTCAGCAAGGTTGCCGAAGCCACCGCCGCCGAGACGCAGTCGAAGTTCATGAACGCCGTTGATGGCGCGATGAAGAACGCACCGGCCGGCAGCGAGAACGCCATGGCCCTGGTGAAGTCGGCTGTTGCCGCTGCCAACAACGCTTTCGAAGGCGTTCAGAAGGCCGTGAAGCAAGCCACCGACGCAGCCGAAGCCAACTTCCAGTCGATCAGCGCCAGCGCCACGAAGGCCACGCAAGCGGTGTCGAAGGTGAAGCGCGCCGCTTGATCCGTTCGATTTTGGCGAGCCAGAGGTTCGAGTACCGTAAACTTTTGTTGAGGGTTTGAACTTTCCTGAGGAGTGGCTCATCTCACATGAGCCTTGGGCTTTGCCCAGGGTGTTCGTGAAGTCTCTCTCCTCGGTACCTCCGACTCCTCCCCTGAGGTACCTTTCGGCCCGGTGTTCGCACCGGGCCGTTTTGTTTTGTGCGCCGCATGCGCCGAGTCTTGCGCAATCTGGCGAAAGCCCTCAGCGGGTCTTCGCGGCGATGCGCTCCCGCAAGCCCGGCAGCTGTGCCAGCGCCGCCTCCCGCCCCGCCTGAATCGACCGCTTTCGAGCCCCGAAGTCGGTGCCCGACACGCCGGCCAGCCTCGGCCGGAGCACCACATCGGCGTCGCGCAGTTCGAAGTGGCTGATGCTGCGGCCCATGATCGAGAAGGTCTGCAGCAGCATGCGCATGGCGTCGCCGGTGGCGTTGCCCTCGGGCGCGGCCGAAATGTCCACCGCGATCACCAGTTCCGCACCCATCTGGCGCGCGAAGCGCACCGGCACCGGCGAGACCAGGCCGCCGTCCACATACTCGCGCAGCCCGATCCGCACCGGCTGGAACACCGCCGGCACCGCGCTCGACGCGCGCACCGCCACGCCGGGGTCGCCGCGCTGGAACAGGATGGCCTCGCCGCTGTCGAGGTCCGTCGCGACGATGCCCAGGGGCATTCGCATCTGCTCGATGTTGCGGCCGCCGGTGTGGTCACGAACGTATTTCGCGAGCGCCTCGCCGCGGATCAGGCCGCGGCCGGGAAATGCCCAGTCGGTGACGGCAGACTCATCCATGGAATCAGCCAAAAGCCCCATTTCGGCGCCGCTGCGGCCGGCCGCGTACAGCGCAGCCACGAGGCTGCCAGCCGAAGTGCCCACCACAAGATCAGGCCGCAGGCCGTTTTCTTCCAGCACCTGGATCACGCCGATGTGGGCGAAGCCGCGCGCTGCGCCGCCGCCCAGGGCCAGGCCAATGCGCGGCGGGCGCGGCGGGGGCTTCAGGGGCTCGGCGGGGGGTGCAGTCGGGGTGGCAGGCGGCCCCGGTGCGGGAACCGACAGCGGCGGTGTCTGGCAGCCTGCAAGCACGGCGGCTGCGGCAACCGCTCCGAAGACGAGGCGGCGGCGAATCAAGTCAATGGGATTCAAGTTTTTTGATAATCAAAAGAAATAAACATTCAACAGAAATGTACTTTGTGAATATATAGAATCTACGTACATTGCCGCACTTCGGTGCCGCAACGGCACCATTCTCGGCAACTTGAAGCGGCATGAACTGGATTGCGATTCTCAGCGGCTTCGGCGTCGGCCTGACGGGTGTCGGCGGTGGTTCGCTGATGACGCCCTTGCTGCTGAGCGTTTTCAAGCTGCACCCGGCGTGTGGCCATCGGCACCGACCTGCGGTTGGCCTGCATCACGAAAATCGCCGGTTCGGCCTCGCACCACAAGGCCGGCCAAATGGAATGGGGCATCACCGACCTGCTGCTCGCCGGCAGCATTCCGGCGTCGCTCGCCAGCGTGGCCCTGATGCACCTGACCGGCCTGACCAAGGGCTGGGCTTCAGCGCTGACATTCTCGCTCGGTATCGCATTGCTGCTGA
>CANJKD010000378.1 GCA_947474415.1 Burkholderiales bacterium
GGTGCCTGAACCGCAGGTCCGGCAACCGGCGTTGGCCCCGGCCATCGCCGAGGGTGCACGGCCGTCGTTCAGCAGCGCATCGAATTCGGTGGCCACCAGTTCGCGCACCTCGCCCAGGCGGTCGAGCAGTTCGCAGGCATCGCTGCCGGTGGTGCGGCAGGCCAGCCCCATGCTGCGTGCGATCCAGACGAGGTCAGCATCTTGCGTGGGCAGCAAGTGGGTTTGCTGGTCGTCGAGGTACTGGATGCGGTGTTCGACGCGGCGCAGAAACACGTAGGCCTCGGCCAACTGCGCTGCGCTGCCGGGGCTCATCATCCCGCCGGCACAAAGCCTGTCGAGCGACTTCAGCGTCGAGCGCGTGCGGATCTCGGGAAACTGCCCGCCGCGTGCCACCAGCAGCAATTGCACGATGAATTCGATCTCGCGAATGCCGCCGCGCGACAGCTTCACATCGTTGGCGCGTTCGGGCCGGCCGGCGGCGCGGCGCTGGGCCTCTTCGCGCACCTTCGAATGCAATTGCCGCAGGCCCTCGAATACGCCGTAGTCGAGGTAGCGTCGGTAGACGAATGCAGTGACAAGGCCACGCAACGCGAGCGCGCGGCCATTGCGCACGCTGGCCTGCGGCGCGACCACGCGGCTCTTCAGCCAGGCGAAGCGCTCCCATTCGCGGCCCTGCACCTGCAAGTATTCTTCGAGCATCGCCAGGCTCACCGCGATCGCGCCAGACTTGCCGTTCGGCCGCAGCGCCAGGTCGACACGGAACACGAAGCCGTCTTCGGTGGTCTCGCCGATCAGGGTGTAGAGCGTCTTGGCCACCTGTGCAAAATATTCGTGCGCGCTGATTTGCTGTGGACCGTCGGTCTGGCCGTCTTCCTCGTAGACGTAGATCAGGTCGATGTCGGAAGAGACGTTCAACTCGCGCGCGCCGAGCTTGCCCATGCCGACGATCCAGAAGTCGATGCGCTCGCCGGCCTCATTGCGCGGTGCACCGTAACGCACATCATGGTCGTCCTGCGCCCGGGCGAGCGCGCGCTCCAGCGTGGCTTCGGCGAGGTGCGTCATGGTGCGCGTGATGTCGGGCATCAAGGCGTCCTGCTCCACGTCGAGCACCGCGAGCCGTTCCAGCACGAGTTGCCGCGCCACGCGCATCGCGCTCGAAAGACTGCGGCCGGCGGCGGCGAGCTGGTCGATCAACGCGTCGATGGCGTCGCGGCCCGGCAGGCCGGCTGGCAGCAGCGCGAGATCGGTGGCATAGCGGCGCCGCACGCGCTGCACGAAGCGGCTGTGCTCGGCAGCGGCCGGTGCGAGCGGGTGCGGGTTCGCGTCGATGCCGAAGAGGGGGCTGGAACCCATGGTGCGGATTGGGGTCTGTGCTAGATTGACTTGTCAGCGACGGGCGCGGGTGGTGGATCGCGCCGTGCTGCTGATGACCCGCTTGCGCGATGCACAACTCCGTTTGTTGCGGGTGTGTCGCACGTCTGTTTCTTGCCAGGTCTGCCGCCGGCGCAACGAATTTTTCATGTCATTGATTCCGCCCGCCACGCCCCGACCGAACGCCAGCCCGGCCACCACTTCTCCCGCAGCGCCGGCCTGGCCTGCATTGGCACGCCGGGCTCCATTGCGCTGGCTGGTGAGGTTCTTGATCGGCGTGGTCATCGTCATCTGGAGTGTGCTGCTGGTCGCCTGGCTGGGCCTTCACTGGTGGATTCTGCCCCACATCGAACAATGGCGTGGCCCGATAGAGATGCAGGCCAGTCGGGCGCTCGGCGTGCCCTTGCGCATCGGCCAGATCGAGGTGCGTTCCCGCGGCTGGGTGCCCTCCGTCGAACTGCGCGAGGTGCAGCTGCTCGACGCGCAGAAGCGTACCGCATTGCGCCTGCCGCGCGTGTTCGCGGCGATCTCGCCGCGCTCTTTGTTGTCGTTCGAGTTGCGCTTCGAGCAACTGCTGATCGACGGTGCCGAACTGGACGTGCGACGCGACGCGAGCGGCCGCATCTTCGTGGCCGGTTTCGATTCGAGCGGCCCCGACCAAGACAGCGCTGCGGCTGACTGGTTCTTCAAGCAGCGCGAGGTCGTGATCCGCGGCGGTTCGCTGCGCTGGACCGACGAGCAGCGCCAGACCGCGCCGCTGGCGTTGGCGGACGTGCAACTGGTGTTCCGCAACGGCCTGCGCAACCACGAGATGCGGCTCGATGCCACGCCGTCAGCCGATTGGGGCGACCGTTTCATGGCCATCGCCCGCTTCACGCAACCGCTGCTTGCGCGCGGCAGCGACTGGCGGCGCTGGAGCGGCGAGGCCTACGCCAGCCTGCCGCGCACTGACGTGCATGCGCTGCGCCAGCATTTGAACTTGCCGTTCGAGTTGAGCGAAGGCATCGGCGCATTGCGTGGCTGGTTCGCCGTGAAAGATGGGCAACCGAATGGCGCCACCGTCGACATCGCGCTGCGTGACGTGTCGCTGCGCCTGGCGCGCAACGTCGAGGCCTTGCGTGTCGAGGAACTGGAAGGGCGGTTGCTGGCACAGCGCAGTGCCGATGGCGTGACGCTCGCGGTGCAGCGCTTCACCTTCCTGACCGGCGACGCCATCCGCTGGCCGCGTGGCGACATGAAGCTCAGTTGGCGCCAGCGCGACGGCGAGCCGGCTGCGGGTGGTGAGTTCAGCGCGCAACGGCTCGACGTCGGCCAGATGGCGCAGGTGGCAGCCCACGTGCCCTTAGGCGACGCGCTGCAGCGCCTGCTCGCCGAGCTGAACCCGAAGGGTGTCATCAGCGACCTCGACGCGCGCTGGGACGGCCCGCTCGACGCGCCCTTGCACTACAGCGCGCGCGGCAACCTGAGCGGCCTGTCGCTGGCTTCGCACTCCGCGGCCGACGCGAAAGGCGTGGGCCGGCCGGGCTTGCGCGACGCGAGCTTGCAGCTCGACGCCACCGAGGCCGGCGGCGAAGCACGCATCGGCATGAACGGCGGCGCGGTCGAACTGCCCGGTGTGTTCGACGAGCCGCTGGTGCCGTTCGACGAGTTGAGCGCCAAGGTGGTGTGGCGCATCGAGCCGGTCGGCGGGGCCTTGCCCAAGGTCACCGTGCAGGTCAAGGACGCGCGCTTCTCGAATGCCGACGCGAAGGGCGAGCTCACCGCCCGGTGGGTTACCGGGCCAGGCACCGGCACGGGCAGCGAGGCCCGATTGCCGGGGAGGCTCGAACTCGACGCACGGCTCACCGACGGTGTGGCCCGGCGTGCCTACCGCTACCTGCCGCGGGGCCTGTCCCAAGACACGCGCTCCTACATCGAACATGCGGCGCTGGCCGGCCGCATCGCGAACGCCAGCTTCCATGTGCAGGGCAACCTGTCCGACTTCCCGTTCCGCAACGCCGGCAAGCTCGATGGCAAGAACGCCAAAAACGTCGATAGGGCCGGCGAGTTCCGCATCAATTCGAAGATCGAGGACGCGACCTACGCCTACATTCCCGGCACGCCCGCCAGCGGCGCGCTGCCTGCCAGCCCATTGATCTGGCCGGTGCTGACGCGTGCCAGTGCCGAGCTGAACCTGGAACGTGGCGTGCTCGAAGTGCGCAACGGCCGGGCACAGGTCGGCAACGTGGCCTGGAGTAACGTCCAGGTGGCCGTGCGCAACCTCGACAGCGAGCCGGTGCTCTCGCTCGACGGCGCCGCGCGCGGCCCGCTCGCCGAGATGATCCAGTTCGTCAACGCTACGCCGGTCGGTGGCTGGATCGGCAATGTGATCGCCACCAGCACCGGTGGCGGCCAGGCTGACCTGAAGTTCGGCCTCGTGCTGCCGCTGATGCAGCGCCGTGCCGCCACGGTGAAGGGCAGCGTCACGA
>CANJKD010000379.1 GCA_947474415.1 Burkholderiales bacterium
AATGTCTCGGAGCCGCCGTCGACTTCACGGGTGACGCTAACGGAATCGGCGCTCAGTTCAACCTTGGAGGCGAAGGTGGCCTGCGGCAGGTCACCCAATGCGGCGAGCATCTGGCCGGTCTGGTTGCAGTCGTCGTCGATGGCCTGCTTGCCCAGGATGACGAGGCCGGGCTGTTCCTTGTCGACCAGGGCCTTGAGGAGTTTGGCGACGGCGAGCGGTTGCAACTCGTCTGCGCATTCGACCAGGATGGCGCGGTCGGCGCCGATGGCCATCGCGGTGCGCAGGGTCTCCTGGCACTGGGTGACGCCACAAGACACGGCGATGACTTCGGTGACGATGCCTTTCTCTCTCAGGCGCACCGCCTCTTCGACCGCAATCTCGTCGAAGGGGTTCATGCTCATCTTGACGTTGGCAATGTCAACGCCGCTGCCATCGGACTTGACGCGAACCTTCACGTTGTAGTCGACGACGCGTTTGACGGGGACGAGTACCTTCATGCAACGAGCTCCTGGTATTTGACTGACTCAAGCTGGTCCTGATTCTAGTTCTCCGCCCGTTGCCGCACCGCTGCGGGGGCGACACCGTGGGTCATAATAGAACGATCGTGCTATTTTATCCACACCTTCTTTCCCACTCGATTCGGAATGGCATCCGCGACTGCCCGCTAGACTGCGTGGCGCCATGAATCGAACCGAAATGACCACCCTTACCGACCTCAATGGCCGTCAGGTTCCCTCGGCAGTTCTTGCGCCAGTTCTGCCGCCCTGCATCGGCGTGTTCGACTCCGGCGTGGGCGGGCTCTCGGTGCTGCGTGAGTTGCACCGCCGCCTGCCCACCGCCGCCCTGACCTACGTCGGCGACGTGGCTCATGCACCGTACGGGCCGCGCCCGGCTAGCGAGGTGGTGGCACGTTGCGAGCGCATCGTCGGCCACCTCGCCGATCAGGGCGCGGCACTGATCGTCGTCGCCTGCAACACCGCGACCGTGCATGCCATCGAGACCCTGCGCGCGCGCTGGCCGGCGCTGCGCTTCGTCGGCGTGGAACCGGGTGTGAAGCCCGGCGTTGCGCGCTCGCGAACAGGCCGTATCGCGGTGATGGCCACAAGCGCTACCGTGCGAAGCGCCCGAATGCGCCGGTTGCTGGAACACCACGCACAGGGCGTGCATGTGCACTTGCAGCCCTGCCCGGGGTTGGCCGATGCGATCGAACAAGGCGCGCTCGACGGCACGGTCTTGTCGACCGCGCTGACCCCTTATTGCGACCGCATTCGCGCCGCCAATGTCGACACGGTGGTGCTGGCCTGCACGCACTATCCTTTCGTTGCCGCCGAAATCCAGCGGCTGCTCGGGTACGGCGTGGTCTTGATCGACACCGCCGCAGCCGTGGCCGAGCAGGCTGCGTCGGTATGGACCGACGCGCAGTCCCTCGCCACGCCACAATTGCGCGTGCAAAGCACGGGCTCCATGCATACCATGCAAAGGCTTTTGCTCGAATGCGCCGGTTTCGAGGCCGTCCAGGTCGACGCCCTGGCACTTTGACTATCATCCGGCCGCGTGCGCGGGTGGTGGAATTGGTAGACACATCGGGCTTAAAACCCGCCGCTTTCCGAAAGGGGCATACGGGTTCGATTCCCGTCCTGCGCACCATCTGTTAACCCGGCACAGCCGCGCTGACCGGCGCGCTGCTGAACGCACTGCTGGACTTGGGACTTGGCCCGGCAATGACGGTGGTCGGTCTGCCTGCACTCGGCGGCTGGCACATCGTGCTCGGTCTGGCCGGCGCGTTGGCGGGGCTGGCCATGGTCATCAGCCGCAGAATGGCTATGCTGGCGCCGGGCTCTTGATGCCCGACGCGTGACACCCAACAGCCGATCCGAAGAAGACCCCAGCCTGCTGCGCCAGCAAGCCTACATCGCCGGTGCTTGGGTCGATGCCGACAACGGCGCGACGATCAAGGTGACGAACCCCCCGAACGGCGAGCAGATCGGCACGGTGCCAAGGTGCGGCACGGCCGAGACGGTGCGCGCCATCGCCGCCGCTGACGTGGCCCAGCGCACCTGGCGCGACGTGGCGGCGAAAGACCGCGCCGCGATCCTGCGCCGGTTCAACGACCTGATGCTGGCCAACGCCGACGACCTGGCGCTGATCCTCACGTCCGAGCAAGGCAAGCCGCTCACTGGGGCGCGTGGTGAAATCGTCTACGCAGCGTCGTTCGTCAAGTGGTTCGCCGACGAAGCCCGGCGCATCTACGGCGACACCAGTCCCGCACCGCAAGAGGACCGCCGCATCATCGCGATCAAGCAGCCAGTGGGCACCACGGCAGCCATCACTCCCTGGAACTTTCCAACCGCGATGCGGGCGCGCAAGGCCGGCCCGGCGCTGGCAGCGGGCTGCTCGATGGTGGTGAAGCCGGCCACGCAGACGCCCTTCTCGGCGCTTGCCTTTGCCGAACTCGCAGCCCGCGCTGGCGTGCCGCCCGGGCTGTTGTCGGTGCTGACGGGTTCGGCCGCGCAGATCGGCGGTGAGATGACGCGCTCGCCACTCGTGCGCAAGCTCAGTTTCACGGGCTCCACGGCAGTCGGCCGCACGCTGATGCGCCAGTCGGCCGAGACGATCAAGAAGCTGTCGCTCGAACTCGGCGGCAACGCGCCCTTCATCGTCTTCGACGACGCGGAACTCGACGCCGCCGTTGAAGGCGCGATGATCTCGAAGTACCGCAACACCGGCCAGACCTGCGTCTGTGCGAACCGGATCTATGTGCAGCGCGGCGTCCTGCAGGCCTTCACCTACAAGCTGGTCGCGAAGGTCAAGGCCTTGAAGGTCGGATCCGGCGTGGATGCCGGTGTCACGCAGGGCCCGTTGATCGACGCGAAAGCCGTGGACAAGATCGAAGAACCCGTCGCCGATGCGGGTGCCAAGGGTGGCGAGGTGCTCACTGGCGGTAAGCGGCATGAGTTGGGCGGTCTGTTCTTCGAACCGACGGTGATCTCGGGTGCGACGCCCGAGATGATGGTCGCGTATGAAGAAACCTTCGGGCCACTGGCACCGATCTTTGCGTTCGACACCGAAGCAGAAGTGATCGCGCTCGCCAACGACACCGAATTCGGCCTCGCCGCGTACTTCTACAGCCGCGACATCGGCCGCGTGATGCGCGTGGCCGAGCGTCTCGAATCGGGAATGGTCGGCGTCAACACCGGCCTGATCTCGACGGCAGAGGCGCCGTTCGGCGGCGTCAAGCAGTGGGGCCTGGGCCGCGAAGGCTCGAAGTACGGCCTCGACGACTTCCTCGAGGTGAAATACGTCTGCTTCGGCGGCATCGACCGCTGAGGCGGCGTACCCGACGGGGCGGTCAAGCTCAGAAAGCGAAGCGCCCCGAGCAAGTCGGGGCGTTCGGGTCGTGGGCACGTGCTGGACCTTGGAGGCGCGACCGAGAGTCGAACTCGGCTGGACGGATTTGCAATCCGTTGCATAACCGCTTTGCTATCGCGCCTTGAAGTCCAGACTCTGAAATGCCACCTGCGGCCGCTTGCTTCAGATCTCGATCTTGCCAGAAAAAAGGGAAGCACCGGGCTTCCCTTTTTCGTGTCTGGAGCGGGAGAAGAGTCTCGAACTCTCGACCTCAACCTTGGCAAGGTTGCGCTCTACCAACTGAGCTACTCCCGCATTTATCACTGCAATTTCCAACCAACGAATTGCGTACCAGCGAAGACAATCAGTATACCTCGGAATTCGGATAGATTGCAAATTCAGGGTATCTCCCCATCAATTTCAATGCGTCAGCAAGTCGGTACCCGCCACTGGCGGTGCTGGCGTGGCCACCTCGACT
>CANJKD010000380.1 GCA_947474415.1 Burkholderiales bacterium
ACCTCGACGGAGTCGAGAGGGCACTCACCAACGGACTCGTCGCCCTCGAAGCCGATCCGATTCGAACCCGATCAATGACAGGGTTCAAATGGATAACTTCTATATCTTTGAACGCAACTTAGTATCAACGGTGCGGAACAGCCTACGGTCGAACACCGTCGCGGCGCACACGTTGGGCGCAGGGCTGATGCGCCGCAGGGCTTTGCGCATCGATGCGGGCTGACCAGATCGGCTCGCCATCGCAGTCGCTCACGGCCACCTGCGCGCCTGCGACGGGTTAGCTGCGTTCCAGCTTCGTGACCCACACCGGGCTGTTCTCGCGGCCGTGCGTGAAGTGCAGGCCAAGGTTGGTGGCGAGCGCGCCGGTGCGCACGAACATCGCCATGCAGTTCGACGATGCCGGAGGGCGGGGCCGCGAACTTGGCGATCAACAGCACCTCGCCGGTCAAGACGTTCAGCGGGAAGCTCGCGGCGTTGGCAAGCTTGCGGCCCGCGTTGTGGCTCAATTCACGCGTTAGCTCGATGGCGATCGCAGCTGAACTCGGCCGTGAACGCGGGCCGCACGGTGAAGCGGAAGCGCGGCTCGACGCGGGTCGTCCGCTTCGGGTTGGCGGCGGCACCGATGCCCTTGCCCCGCACGAAGCGCATCGCTGACGCGTGCCGCAGCGGGCGCTGGCAAGTGAGCACGAGGCTGCGTTCAGCCTGCAGCTTGTCGATGTGGCGGGCCTTCAGCCACTGCTCGCGCGCATCACCGCCGATCACGCGCACGCCAATGCGTTTGCGAATGCCCGCGACCTCGCACCAGGCGTTCGCGAGCACCGTGGCTTCAACCGCCGCGCCGTTCAGACGCCGCAGGAAGAACTGGTCTTGCGCGATCTGATCGCCGTCGTCGGGCTGCATCGACACGAGGGCCGGGCCGCCAGTGCCGAAGCTGAACTCGGTGTTGCCGGTGAGCGCGGCGGGTGTTGAAGATGGGCCGGCGGCGAGCCTGGAGGACTCACCAGCGGCGGGCCAGGCCACATCACCCGAGGCGCCGATCGGTTTCCATTCGGTGCGCAGCTTCAACGCGCAACGCACGCCGGCCCCCAGGGCTTCGCGAAAGTCGCAGAGCCAGACGCCGTCATTGGCCCAGCGGCCGGTGCCGCGCCCAGGCAGGCCACATTCATCGGGTCGGGTTGGCACAGGTCGCTGAAAGGCACCACCGCTTCCAAGAATTTGACGCTGACCTGCCGCACCTGCGCCACTTCGCCTTGCGGGCTGACGGCGACGATGCCGACCGCCTGAGCACTGACGGAGCACCACCCGCCGGTCGCCAACAACCCCCTTGCGATCACGCTGAAGACACCTCGCATGCTTTGCGCTCCCGACCTGCTTGTCGCGGCAAGTCTAAGAGCCGCCATGCGCAGTGCTCGCTGCAGATTCGGCGCTGCGACAAACCAATTCCTGACCCGCGAGGAGATTCAGCCAAAGGCCTCTCGGGCCCGATTCGCCCTCACCCCAGCCCTCTCCCGCGAGCCGGACAGGGATAGGTGTAGATATAGGGACAGGGAGCATGCCGGCGCCCTGTCCCGCGTACTCGTGGGACAGGGCTGGGCTGAGGGGCGTTTCGGCAGCTGGCGGAACATTGTTGCGAACCGGAAACCGGCTTGACTACTTCAGCGCCTTCTCGTCGCCCTCGTTCTTCTTGCGCTGCAGCTCGATATCGCGCAGCCGCGCGTCGATCACCGACACGTCGATGAAGTCGACCGCACCGCCGCTGCGGGCGCGGCGCTGGCCGGCACGCAGGCGATCCGCCGCGCCCGACAAATCACCGAGCGCGACGCGCGCTTCGGCGTCGGCACGGATCGCGCGCAAGGGCTGCGCAAGGCGCTCCTCGACCTGGCTGAGTGCCGTCCACGCCAGCGAATCGCGCGGGTTGAGTGCCACCCAGGTCTGCAGCTCGGCCGCCCGCTGCCGGAGCGTTTCGGCGGCTGCGGCCGGCGCGGGTGCCGCAGCCGCTGCGGCCGCAAGCGCGGCCTGCGTGGCCAGCAGCAGGACCGGGCGCGAGCCGTCGGTGGCAATGGGTTCGAGTGCTTGTATCGCCCTTGCGACCGCACCGCGCGCCAGCAGCGACTGAACCTGCAGCAAGGTCACGGCGCGCTCGGCGCGGGCATCGCCGCGTGGACCATTCCCTTCTTTCGGGTCGGATGTGCCAGGTGCGGCAGCAGCCGAATGCGCGGCCCGCACCAGGCTGAACGCGGTGGCAATCGACACATCGGCGCGCGCCCAGTCGCGCAGCAACGTCGACGCCAAGGCGCTTTCATAGGCGTTCAGCAGCTTGTCTGCGGCGCTGCTGGCCACGTGGTCGGCGTCCAATGCCTGCCAGCGGCGCAGCGCGTCGAAACGCGCGTCCATCATCACCCGCGAACGCGCTTGCACGGCAGTGTGTTCCAGCGGGGTGATCGGCACGGTGCCGATCGCAACCACGGGCGGCGAGGGGTCGGCCAGGCCCAGCCGGGAAGGATCAGGCGTGCCCAGCCGGGCACGGGCTTCACCGATGCGCTCGCTCGTCAACGGGTGGCTGCGCAGGTACGGGAAGCCGCCGCTGTCGTTCAGGCGCGACGACTGGTCGAGCTTCTCGAACATCGCGGCCATGCCGCCGGGCGCGTAGCCGGCGCCCGACAGCAGCGCGAAGCCGACACGGTCGGCCTCGCGCTCCATGTCGCGTGAGAAGTTGAGCTGGCCTTGCACCGCCAGCGCCTGGCTGCCGACGATGGCCGCGTTGGCGGCGTCGATGCTGCTGCTGCCGGCCCGGCTCGCCGCAAGCAGGCCCACCACCAGCGTGGCCAGGCTGAGCAGCGACTGGCGCTTGCTGTTCGCGATGCTGCGCGCGATGTGGCGCTGCGTGATGTGCGACAACTCGTGCGCCAGTACCGAGGCCAGTTCGTCGCGCGAGGCCGTCATGGCGATCAGACCGAGGTGCACGCCGATGAAGCCGCCGGGCAACGCAAAGGCGTTGACGCTGCGGTCTCGCACGAGAAAGGGTTCCCAGGCGAGGCGGGCGTCGACATCGGGACCGATGTTGCCGCGCACCCGCGCCTGCGCTACCAGCGGCTGGAACAAGGCCTGCAGGTATTCGAGCAGCACCGGGTCGTCGATGTAGTCTGGGTCGGCGCGGATCTCGCGCATGATGGCGTCGCCGAGCTGGCGTTCGGTGGCGATGCTGAAATCTTCCGAGGCCGGGTCGCCGAGCGTAGGCAGGCGGTTCTGCGCCAGAGCCGGTGGCAGCGCCGCGGGGCAAGCGAGTGCGGCAGCGCAGGCCATTGCTGTCAGGCGGGCGGGCCAGCGGCGGCGTGTGTCGGCAGGGCGAAGTGGGCTCAAGGGAGGTGTGGGCTCAAGGGAGGTGTGGGCTCGAGGACACGGCAGTCAGGAAGGGGGCCGGCGGAGCCGGTGGCCACAGGGCGATGCGCGCCATGATGCACCCTCGTGGGTATCATGCCCTACAAACGTTTCGAGACTGTTTCGCACCATGAGCTCAACCCCCGCATCAAAGCTGACCCACTTCGATGCGCAGGGCCAGGCGCACATGGTCGATGTGTCGGCAAAGGCCGAGACCCACCGCATCGCGCGCGCCAGCGGCGTGATCCGCATGCTGCCGGCCACGCTGGCGCTGATTGAATCCGGGAACGCCAAGAAGGGCGATGTGATCGGCGTGGCGCGCATCGCGGCGATCCAGGCGGCGAAGCGCACGTCAGACCTGATTCCGCTGTGCCACCCGCTGCCGATCACGCGCGTGGCGGTCAGCTTCGAGTTCGACGCCGCGAGCCACAGCGTGCGCTGCACCGCG
>CANJKD010000381.1 GCA_947474415.1 Burkholderiales bacterium
CAGGATCTCACCAGTGTCGGCGTCGACCACGTTGCGGGCCAGCATGCGGCCCATCAAATAGTCTTCAGGAACGCTGATGAACTTGGTTTCCGAAGTCTCGATCGTGCGCACGTGGCGCGCGGTAATGCGCTTGTCTTTCTCGACCACAACCACGCCGTTCTTGTCGGTGATGTCGAAGCGGGCCACTTCACCGCGCAGGCGGTCGGCGACGAATTCAAGCTGCGCGCCGGTGTCCATCAGGCGGAAGTTGTCGAATACGAAGAAGTTCGCAAGGATCGATTCCGGGTTCAGGCCGATCGCCTTCAGCAGGACCGTCACCGGCATCTTGCGGCGGCGGTCGACGCGGAAATACAGGATGTCCTTAGGGTCGAATTCGAAGTCGAGCCACGAGCCGCGGTAAGGGATGATGCGGGCGCTGAACAGCAGCTTGCCCGATGAGTGCGTCTTGCCCTTGTCGTGCTCGAAGAACACGCCGGGCGAGCGGTGCAACTGCGAGACGATGACACGCTCGGTGCCGTTCACGATGAAGGAGCCGTAGTCGGTCATGAGCGGCACTTCGCCCATGTAGACCTCTTGCTCCTTGATTTCCTTGACCGTTTTGGCCTGCGGGCTCTCACGGTCATAGATGATCATCTGCAACTTGGCGCGCACGGCCGCCGCGTAGGTCAGGCCACGCACCTGGCATTCCCGCGTGTCGAACGCAGGCTTGGCCATGTTGAATTCGATGAACTTCATTTCCACGTACCCGTTGTGCGAAACAATCGGGAAGGCGGAAAGGAAGGCAGCCTGAAGGCCTTCGGGCTTGCGTTTTTGCGGGGGCGTGTCCTTCTGCAGGAAGGCAACGTACGACTCCTTCTGCATTGTCAGCAGATAGGGAACCTTGAGAACACTCTCGCGTTTGCCGAAGCTCTTGCGGATCCGCTTGCGCTCGGTGTAGCTGTAGGGGGTTGTTTGCTGTGCCATGTGTCGTTTCCCACTCCGTCTCAGGGCACCTGGCATAGGCCAGGTGCCCGTCGGCGACTGTCAATCGATCCCTGTTTCGTGGAAACAGGACAATTCGAAGCTTGGTGGTTGGCCACTACCAACCGCTGGCGGACAACCCCGGCGTTGCACCGGAGCCCGACCAAACCCGCCCTCTGCAGTCGGATCAGAGAGCTATTTGAAAACACTTGAAAGAGCCCTCGATTGTCGGGGGAAACCCTTCCAGCTGTTCTCAAAAGGGTATCCGTGTGGATGCCCCATGAGGCAACGAGCCATAAGCACAGAGGGCTGGGAGCCGAAGACGGCGCCCAGCCCTGCACCAACTGAGAGATTTACTTGATTTCGGCCTTGGCGCCAGCGTCGACCAGCTTCTTCAGCGCTGCTTCGGCGTCGGCCTTGGAAACTGCTTCCTTGACCGGCTTCGGTGTGCCGTCGACGAGATCCTTCGCTTCCTTCAGGCCGAGCCCGGTGAGTTCGCGAACGGCCTTGATGACTGACACCTTGTTGGCGCCAAAATCCGTCAACGTCACAGTGAATTCGGTCTGCTCTTCGACGACAGCAGCTGCAGCACCGCCGCCCGCGCCGGCCGGGGCCGACATCGCCGCGGCGGACACGCCGAATTTCTCTTCGATCGCCTTAACCAGGTCGTTGAGGTCCATCACCGACATGCCGTCGAGTGCGGTCAGAAATGCGTCTTTATCGAATGCCATTTTGATTTCCAGTTCAGGTTGTGTGTTTCAAAGATTGATCGTTCAAGCAGCCGGGGCTTCTATGGCCGGAGCATCGGCCGCAGGGGCGTCAGCAGCCGGCGCTTCGGCGGCAGGCGCCTCGGCAACAGCTTCGGCAACCGGCGCAGCCTCTTCGGCAACAGCCGGCACGGCACGCTGTTCGGCGATGGCCGCGAGCACGCGCGCGAAGCGCGAGATCGGCGATTGCATCAGGCCGAGCAGTTGCGCCAGCAGGACTTCCTTGCTCGGAATGGCAGCGAGGGATTTCACCCCGTCGGCACTCAAAGCCTTGCCTGCATAGGCACCGCCCTTGACGATCAGCTTGTCGTTGCCTTTGGCAAAGTCCGACAGGACTTTGGCCGCAGCGACAGCATCTTCGGAAAAACCGTAGATCAGCGGACCGACCATGCTCTCCGCGACCACTTCGAACGGTGTGCCAGCGACGGCACGGCGAGCGAGCGTGTTCTTCAAGACATGAAGATACACACCCTTTTCGCGCGCCTGCTTGCGCAGAACGTCCAAATGAGCCACGGTGAGGCCACGGTATTCAGCCAGCGCGAGCGTTTGTGAGCGCGCCGCCTGGGCTGCCACATCCGCCACCACGGTCTGCTTCTCGCTTTTATTGAGACTCAAGGTCTACTCCTCACATCATGTGTTCTTCGGTCGTTGCCGACTTCCGAACACCCCAAGTAAGCAGCGAAACAACCGAACTGGAACTCGAGAGTCCCTCTTCGGTGGAACCGCCATCTGCGCTGGCTTGTGACGGGTGCGGTATTGATGCCGCATCACGCCGTCCATTAAGCAGCCACAAGGGCCGCACCAGCGGTCTTGGATGACCTGCATCCCGACCTGCCTGCGCAAGCACTGGCGCTTGGAAGCTCCAGGGCCTTCGTCAGGCACCAGACAATCCGCAGGGACTGTCTGGTGTCCGGGCTCAGTCCACCAAACTCATTCGATCGGCGCCAGACTCGCGCCGACCATCAACTCATTCAGCCCTGGGCTTTACGCAACCACCGCTGACGCATTGATCGAAGCGATGTCGACGCGCGCGCCCACTCCCATCGACGACGACAGCGCGACCTTGCGCAGATAAATGCCCTTGCTCGTGGCGGGCTTCGACTTGTTCAATGCCTCGATCAGCGCGCGCAGATTCCCCACCAGCTTGTCCGACTCGAATGAGCGGCGACCGATGGTGGCGTGCACGATGCCAGCCTTGTCGACGCGGAACTGCACCTGGCCGGCCTTCGCATTGCGAACGGCCTGAGCCACATCAGGCGTCACCGTACCGACCTTCGGATTCGGCATGAGGCCTCGCGGGCCCAGAATCTGACCCAGCGTGCCGACCACGCGCATCGTGTCCGGCGAGGCGATCACGACGTCGAAATTCATCACACCTGCCTTGATCTGCTCGGCCAGGTCCTCCATGCCGACGATGTCGGCGCCAGCGGCCTTGGCTTCTTCAGCCTTGGCGCCCTGAGCGAACACTGCCACGCGCTTGGTCTTGCCGGTGCCGTTGGGCAGCACGACCGCGCCACGCACGACCTGATCGGACTTCTTCGCGTCGATACCGAGCTGCACAGCCACGTCGATCGATTCATCGAACTTCGCGGTGGCGCATTCCTTGACGATAGCCAAGGCGTTGTCGATCGCGTACAGCTTATTGCTGTCGACCTTGCCAGCCGTTGTCTTCTGGCGCTTTGTGAGCTTTGCCATGATCAGACCACCCCTTCCACGGTGATGCCCATCGAGCGGGCAGTGCCTGCGACAGTGCGCACCGCGGCGTCGAGGTCGGCGCCAGTCAGGTCCTTGACCTTGATCTTGGCGATCTCTTCAGCCTGAGCGCGGGTCAGCTTGCCGACCTTGTCGACGTGCGGTTTCGGCGATCCCTTGTCGAGCTTCAGGATCTTCTTGATCAGCACCGAAGCCGGCGGGCTCTTCAGCACGAACGTGAACGACTTGTCCGCAAAGGCGGTGATCACGACAGGCAACACGAGGCCGGGTTCCATGCTGGAGGTCTGGGCGTTGAACGCCTTGCAGAACTCCATGATGTTCAAGCCGCGCTGGCCGAGGGCCGGGCCGATCGGGGGCGAAGGGTTCGCCTTTCCCGCAGGG
>CANJKD010000382.1 GCA_947474415.1 Burkholderiales bacterium
CGCCCCGGTGTTGACTGCGACCACTGCAGCGCCGGCTGCGCCGGTGGCCGCCGCTGCCGAAGCAGCGGTGCCGCCAGTGGACACTGGGCACGCGGTGAAGTCTCCGATGGTTGGCACGTTCTACCTTTCAGCGAACCCCGGTTCAAAGCCGTTTGCTGAAGTAGGCGACGCAATCAAGGAAGGTGATCCGATCTGCATCATCGAGGCGATGAAGATCATGAACGAGATCGAAGCCGACAAGTCTGGAACCGTCAAACGCATACTTTGCGAGAACGGGCAAGCGGTGGAGTTCGGTCAGGCTTTGTTCATGATCGAATGAAGCGGCCGCCGATGCTGCTGGCAGCCAATGCTGGCGTCGCGCCGGGCAGGCCTTTTTTGCCGCGTTGCGGCGCAGTCAGATCTCTTTGCAGGCAGAACGCGCTCCCGCGCGTGAGCTGAGGCACTCATGTTCAAGAAAATTCTCATAGCCAACCGGGGCGAGATTGCGCTTCGAATCCAGCGCGCCTGCCGCGAAATGGGCATCAAGACGGTGGTTGTTTATTCCGAGGCCGATCGCGACGCAAAGTACGTGAAACTGGCCGATGAAGCGGTGTGCATCGGCCCGGCCGCCTCGGCGCTGAGTTACCTCAACATGCCGGCGATCATCTCGACCGCCGAGGTCACCGACGCTGAGGCCATCCATCCTGGCTATGGCTTTCTGTCGGAGAACGCCGACTTCGCCGAGCGCGTGGAACAGAGCGGTTTCACTTTCATAGGCCCGACGCCCGCATCGATCCGGGTCATGGGTGACAAGGTGTCGGCCAAGCAGGCGATGATCAAGTCGGGGGTTCCCTGCGTGCCGGGTTCGGAAGGTGTGCTGTCAGACGACCCGAAGGAGATCATCAAGACCGGGCGCGCCGTCGGCTATCCGGTGATCATCAAGGCGTCGGGTGGAGGTGGCGGGCGTGGCATGCGGGTGGTGCATACCGAGGCTGCGCTGATCAACGCAGTGCAAACGACGCGGGCCGAAGCCGGTGCGGCGTTCGGCAACCCGGCGGTGTACATGGAGAAGTTCCTCGAGAATCCGCGGCACATCGAGATCCAGGTGCTGGCCGACGAACACAAGAATGCGGTGTGGCTCGGGGAACGGGATTGCTCGATGCAGCGGCGGCACCAAAAGATTCTCGAGGAAGCGCCAGCGCCTGGCATACCGCGACGCGTGATCGAGCGGATTGGTGAACGATGCGCGGCTGCGTGCAAGAAGATCGGCTACCGCGGAGCGGGTACGTTTGAGTTCCTGTACGAGAACGGCGAGTTCTTCTTCATCGAAATGAACACCCGGGTTCAGGTGGAGCACCCTGTCACCGAACTGGTGACGGGCATCGACATCGTGCAGATGCAAATTCGCATCGCGGCCAATGAAAAGCTGCCTTTCACGCAACGCAGCATCCAGATGCGCGGGCATGCGATCGAGTGCCGAATCAACGCCGAAGACCCGTACAAGTTCACGCCGTCTCCGGGCCGAATCACGACGTGGCATGCACCTGGTGGGCCTGGGGTTCGTGTTGACTCGCATGTCTACACCAACTACTTCGTACCACCGAACTACGACTCGATGATCGGCAAGATCATCGTGCATGGCGACACTCGGGGGCAGGCGCTCGCGCGCATGCGCATTGCGCTCTCGGAAACGGTGATCGAAGGTATTTCGACCAACATCCCACTCCACCGGGAACTGGTGGTCGATGCCAAGTTCGTCGAGGGTGGCACCAGCATCCACTATCTCGAAGGCTGGCTTGGCCATCACAAACGCTGAAGCATTGAGCGATGGTTGAACTGTTTTTTCTGGCACCGCAAGACTGTGTCGAACGGGTGTCCGATGCGTTGATCGATGAACTCGGGGCGCTTTCTGTGTCGGTCGAGGATGCCGACGCGAACACCGACGCCGAACAGCCGGTATTCGGGGAGCCGGGCATGCTTCAGCCGAACGAAGGCTGGCAACGGTCAGGCGTGAAGGCCCTGTTCGAGACCGATGCACTCGCTGTTGAAGCCGCAACCTTGTTGCTTGCGCAAGATTGGGCGCAGGCCGTGGCTCTGCAGTCGATTCTGCCGTTGCAGGAACAGGATTGGGTCAGGCTGACCCAGTCGCAGTTCACGCCGGTAGCCATCACCCCTGACTTCTGGATTGTGCCGAGTTGGCACTCACCGCCAGCGGCTGCGACGCGGGTGATTCGGCTCGATCCCGGGCTTGCCTTCGGAACAGGAACTCATCCGACCACCCGCATGTGCCTTCGCTGGACGGCAAGGCAGGGGGCCCAGGGGGGGGCACGCTGGACGCGTGTTCTCGACTACGGATGCGGTTCCGGCATCCTGGCAATCGGCGCCGCGTTGTTTGGTGCGACAGGCATTGACGCGGTCGATATTGATCCGGCTGCGATCGCCTCCGCCAAGGCCAATGCGGATCACAATCGGGTCATGCTGCGGGCAGGCCTGCCAGAGTCTGCGCAAGGGGCCTATCCCTTGGTGTTTGCGAACATCCTCGCGTCGCCGTTGAAACTGCTGGCACCCGTGCTTTGCTCGCACGTAGAACCCGGGGGAGATTTGGTGCTGGCGGGCATTCTTGACCGGCAGGCAGATGAGCTCATGAGGGCTTACGCGCCATGGATTGCACTGGAGGTGCGCGACCTCGAAGAGGGTTGGATCCTGATGGTTGGTCATCGACCCGGCTGAGTCCCTGGTGCATGTTCAGGCCATGAGTCTTGCCACCCGATGCACCTCCTGCGGCACCGTCTTTCGGGTCGTGCAGGATCAACTGAAGGTGTCCGAGGGATGGGTGCGTTGCGGTCGTTGTGACAATGTCTTCAACGCACTTGAGAGCTTGTTCGATTTGGAGCGCGAAGCGCCACCCGAATGGATTCCGGTCGCCAGCCAGGACATTCCGATTTCCGCCGCCACCTCGATCGTCGCTGCGGCTGAATCCGGTGCGTTCACATCTTCTGTAGGCCTTGAACTTCAAGGATCTGCGGACTTCGGACCCGCGAAGCCAACTGCGGATTCCCGCGCAGCAGAGACGCAACAGTCGGCACAAGAGGTCAACGATGCGTTTGGGTTCGCTGGCTCCGACGCAGAAGCAGACTTCAGCTCCGGGGCGCATACCCAAGGGTCTGCAGATTCGCCGCCGGCATTTATGCGCGGAGCGACGCGGCCGTCGCATCGGAATTATGCAAAGTCTCGAATCCAGCTGTGGGCAAGCGCGTTCGTACTGGCGTGTGGACTTGTCGGGCAGTTGGCTCACCACTTTCGCGATCTGGTCGCCACACGCATCCCTGTCACGCGGCCGGCGCTGATGGCCTGGTGCACCTTTACAGGCTGTGCCATTGACGCATTGCGAAGGATCGAAGACGTTGTGGTGGAAAGTTCGGCACTGACTCGGGCCCCGGCTCCCGACGCCTTTCGCCTTTCCGTGACTTTGCGCAACCGGGGAAGCATGGAGGTCGCACTTCCGTCAATTGAATTGAGCCTGACCAATTCAACGGGTGCCGTGCTGGCGCGACGAACATTCGGTGCGCGCGATTTTCTTGGCATCTCACCTCGAATGCAGGTCGGCTCCGAATCCGCCCTGCAAGTGACGCTCGCAACCGGTATGTCTAATATAAGCGGCTACACAGTCGAGATATTCTACCCGTAAGGGAAGGTCTGCTTTAACCACTTCGGAACGTGCTGATGCGACTGATTCGAATTGATGCGCGGGTTCAGTCGGCTGTTCGCCGGTTTCCCAGCCACTTTCAGCCCGATTCCGGGCACCCTGGCGGTTTGCAGGCGCACTCATGCCTGCGC
>CANJKD010000383.1 GCA_947474415.1 Burkholderiales bacterium
GCCAGGTGTAGGGCGACATCGTCACGCGCCAGACATCGCCGGAAGGCGCGGCCTCCGGCACGGCTGCGGCGGCCGGTACCAGCGGCAGGCTGGCGGGCATTGCAGATTGCGAATGCGCCGTGGCGGCCAGGCCTCCCAGAACAAGAGCGAACGTCGATGCCAGAAATTTCATGGGCGCGATTGTCGTGACTTTTGACGGGCAGGTCCAAACCAGGCCGTGGCGCCTTGTGCGCAATGTGTTGATTTGCAGCCTGGCTGCAACGTTATTCGGCTGCGCCTGGCTCGACAACAAACAGCGCGAGCTGGTCTACCGGCCCTCGCCGGGCAAGCCAGCCAGCTTCGCCGGCCTGCGCGCCGGCGATGTCGACTACACCGTCGACGTGCCCGGCCAGGGCCATGGTGCAGCGCCCGCCAACGCCGACCACCTGCAGCTCTGGTGGCTGCCCAACGCCGACCCGCAGGCGCCCACCGTGCTGTACCTGCACGGCACCTTCCGAAATCTCTATGAGAACCTGCGCAAGGTGGAAGCGCTGCGCGAGGCGGGCTTCTCGGTGGTGGCGGTGGAATACCGTGGCTGGGGCAGCAGCACGCCCATCGTTCCGTCCGAGGCCACGATCTACGCTGACGCCAACGTGGGCTGGGCCGAGTTGGTGCGGCACCAGCCCGACCCGCACAAGCGCGTGATCTTCGGCCACTCGATGGGCAGCGGCGTGGCGGTGGAACTGGCAAGCCACCGGCATGTGGGTGTGGACTACGGCGGCCTGATCCTCGAATCGAGCTTCACGCGCCTGCCCGATGTGGCCAAGGCGATCGGCGTGGTCGGCACCATCGCCTCATGGTTCGCGTCCCAGGAGTTCGACTCGCTGGCCAAGATCGGCCGGGTCGACGCACCGATCCTGATGATGCACGGCGTGGCCGACACCACCGTGCCCATCGAACTGGGCCGGCGCCTGCGCGACGCCGCACCTGCGGGCACGCGCTGGGTCGAGTTCCCGAACGGCTCGCACAGCGGGCTCGACCGCGAAGCCCCGCAGGCCTACCAGCAGGCCGTGCGCGGCCTGATCGAACAACTGGGTTGAAGACATCGTGGCCTCCCCTCTGACCCCATCCACCCGACCTTTCGTCGACTTCCGCAATGTCTGGCTCGCCTACAACGACGAACTGGCGGCGCGAAACCAGTTTGCGGTCGAAGACATCTCGCTGCAGGTGCACGAGGGCGAGTTCATCGCCATCGTCGGCCCGTCGGGCTGCGGCAAGTCGACCTTCATGAAGCTCGCCACCGGATTGCGCATGCCCAGCTGCGGCAGCATCCACATCGACAACGCACCGGTCACCGGGCCGTTGAAGATCAGCGGCATGTCGTTCCAGGCGCCTTCGCTGCTGCCCTGGCGCAGTACGGTGGACAACGTGCTGCTGCCGCTTGAAATCGTCGAACCGCACCGCTCCCAGTTCAAGAAGCGGCACGCCGAATACCGCGAGCGAGCGTGCAAGCTGCTGCGCACCGTCGGCCTCGGCGGCTATGAAGACAAGCTGCCGCACCAGCTCTCGGGTGGCATGCAGCAGCGCGCTTCCATCTGCCGCGCGCTGATCCACGAGCCGAAGATGCTGCTGCTCGACGAGCCCTTCGGCGCGCTCGACGCCTTCACCCGCGAAGAGCTGTGGTGCACGCTGCGCGACCTGTGGAGCGCGCAGAAATTCAACGTCATCCTGGTCACGCACGACCTGCGCGAAAGCGTGTTCCTGGCCGACACGGTCTACGTGATGAGCCGGAGCCCGGGCCGCTTCGTGGTCAAGCGCAATATCGCCTTGCCGCGCCCGCGCGACCTGGAAGTCACCTACACGGCAGCGTTCACCGACATCGTTCACGAGTTGCGCGGCCACATCGGCGCCATCCGCACGACCGGCAAGACCGGCGCGGCGAATGTGGCGGTGGCGCAATGAGGGCCCGGACGCTCGAACGCTGGGCGCCGGTCATCACCGCTGCGGCGCTGCTGCTGCTGTGGCAAGCGGTGTGCGTGCTGTTCTCCATCCCCGACTTCGTCTTCCCGACCCCGTTGAACATCTTGCAGGCGCTGGCAGAGTTCGCCAGCCCGATCGGCGAGGCGGCCTGGAAGACCTTCTGGGTCACGATGATCGGCTTCGCCATCGCCATCGTCGTCGGCGTGCTGCTCGGTTTCCTGGTCGGCTCCTCAAGGCTGGCCTATGCCGCGGTCTACCCGCTGCTGATCGGCTTCAACGCGGTGCCGAAGGCGGCCATCGTGCCGATCCTGATCGTCTGGTTCGGCATCGGCGTGGGGCCCGGCGTGCTGACGGCCTTCCTGATCTCTTTTTTCCCGATCACCGTCAACATCGCCACCGGCCTGGCCACGCTGGAGCCCGAGCTCGAAGACGTGCTGCGCGTGCTCGGCGCGAAGCGCTGGGACGTGCTGATCAAGGTCGGCCTGCCGCGCTCCATGCCCTACTTCTACGGCTCGTTGAAGATCGCCATCACGCTCGCGTTCGTGGGCACGGTGCTGGCCGAGATGACGGCTGGCGATTCCGGCATCGGCTACCTGATGCAGAGCGCGGGTTCGCAGCAGCGCATGCCACTCGCGTTCGCCGGGCTGGTCGTGATCGGCGTGATGGCAATGGCGATGTACGAGCTGTTTTCGTTGATCGAAAAGCGCACCACGGGCTGGGCGCACCGGGGAACCCAAGGTGACTGAAATGCCGATGCAAACGGGCGCGCAAGCGCCCACCCCAGCGCAGATGGAACACCACCTGCGCAGCGCGAACGCGGTCGCGCAGCGCGCGCTGGCCGCCGGCCACCACCCGTTCGGCGCCCTGCTGGTGGGGCCCGACAACCTGACCGTGCTGGCCGAGCAGGGCAACGTCGACAGCGTGAACCATGCCGAGGCCGTACTGGCCCGCATGGCCGCCCACCAATACAGCGCCGAAGCGCTCTGGGGCTGCACGCTCTACACCACCGTCGAGCCCTGCTGCATGTGCGCAGGCACGCAATACTGGGCGAACATCGGCCGGCTCGTCTACGGCATGTCGGAACGGCGGCTGCTGGAAATCACCGGCAACCATGCCGAGAACCCGACGCTCGATCTGCCCTGCCGCGCCGTCTTCGCCAGCGGCCAGAAGCCGATCGGCGTCTGGGGCCCGGTGGCCGAGGTCGAGGCCGAAATTTCGGCGCTGCACGCGCGCTTCTGGCAGCGCGGCGCCAGCTGATGGCCTGGGCTGGTTCACTGCGCCTCGCCTACCGCAGCGAGCCGCTTCGCGGTGCGCCGCGCACCGTCGTGCAAGACCGCCACGACGGGCCGTTGCGCGTGCTCGCCAGCCTGTACCCTGAGGCGCCTGCGGTGTGCCACAACGTGCTGGTGCACCCGCCGGGCGGGCTGGTCGGCGGCGATGCGCTAACGATTGATGTGAGCGTGACAGACGGTGCGCATGCGCTGATCACCACGCCAGGCGCGACGCGCTTCTACCGCAGCACGGGCGCCACCGCGAAACAGTCGTTGAACGCCACGCTGGCCGGCGGCGCGCGCCTTGAATGGCTGCCGCTGGAGACGCTGGCCTACAGCGGCTGCATCGCCCACAACGCGATGCGCTTCGAGCTGGCGCCCGGTGCCGAAACAATCGGCTGGGACGTGCTCGCGCTCGGCCTGCCGGCCTCGAACCAGCCCTTCGAGCGCGGCAGCTTCACGCAGTCCATCGAGTTACCGGGCCGCTGGCTGGAGCGCGGCGTGGTCGCCGCCAGCGACACACGCTTGCTCGATTCCCCGCTGGGCTGGGCGGGCTACCGCGTGATGGGCA
>CANJKD010000384.1 GCA_947474415.1 Burkholderiales bacterium
ATCTTCTCGATCACCGGCTGCTCAAGAATCGCGGCGATGATCTTCAGCGCGCCGCCGCAGTTCGGGCAGTGCTCCAGGTCGATCTCGAAAGCGAAGCTTCAGCGAAGACTAACTTGTACTCAAGTTATGTCGCAGCTAAGACGCGCTTGAGCAGCTTGGCCCCACTCAGCCGCACTGCGCGATGGTGCGCACAGTTCGCCTCGCACTCGGCATGCTTTGCTTCCTGGGCGGGCGCCTCGGGCTCTTGTGGCACCACCAGCGCGCGCAGCTTGGCATTCGGTGCCAGCACAAAGCCGCGCCGCTTGCAGCTGATGACGACCAGCTTGTCGTGGCCGCAGTCGCCGCAGTGCAGCCACAGGAAGCCGTGGGCCAGGATGCCGCAGTCGAGGAAGGCGTCGGGAACTGGACGAGACGCTCGGTGTCGCTGTCTACAAGGGCGGTGGTCCTGCACTGATATATGCGGCCCATGCCATTGCCGCATTCGAAGAGTTCTCTCGCCCACCGCCCACCTGAGGCAGGCGAAGCCGTCGCGCCTGGTTTACGGGGAGCCGCGTCGACAGAAGCAGTACACGAACTGCTGGGTCGAACCCCAGGGTGTGGTGTGCAACTCGACGCTGCCGTCGATCAAATGGAACGGGTCTCCGAATGCGCCATGGAGTTCGTCCGTCGAGTAGCGCGAAACGGGCAAGCCGCTGCAACTGTCGGGGCCAAGCGGGCCGAAGGTGCCGACAATGGCGAAGCCGCCCGGCTTCAACGCCCTCAGCGCCTGGTCCAGGTAGCGCCGCCGCTGCGCTTCGCCCACCAGGAAGTGAAAAACCGCGCGGTCGTGCCAGACGTCGTAGGCTGCCGCCGGCAACTCGGCATCCAGGACATCGGCGGCCTGCCAGGTGACGCGCTGACCGCCTTCGCCGAGCCGGCGCTGGGTAGCGCCGAGTGCGGCCGCAGAGATGTCGAGCACGGTCAGGTTGCCGTAGCCCTCCGCCAGCAGATCGTCCACCAAGGTGGACTCGCCGCCTCCCACGTCGATGATGGCGGCCGCCTTGTCAGGTGCGGCTTGCCGCACATAGTGAAGTGACGGCTGCAGATGCGGCGCATACCAGCTCACCGACGTGGCATCTTTCTGGCCGTAGACCGCTTCCCAATGGTTCTTGGCGGTCACGCCGCGTTCTCATTCGGCGTGCCGCTGGCGGCGACATGGTCGAACCGGACCAGCGCGACCACCAGGAGGACAGCCGCGATCGGACCGGCCAATGGGTGCAGCAGGCACGCAAGGATGGGCGCCACCAGGATCAGGTGACGCAGGCCCCAGCTGTACAACACACCGGCTCGCCGCACGTAGGCGATGCCGGCCTCGGCCCAACGCTTGCGCGCATCGGATTCCACCGGCATGCCGCTGATGAAGCCCGCGTGCTTGTAGTCGCGCACCGCCATCGCCGAGCAGACCAGGGAGGCAAAGAGGATGGCCAGAAGCAGGAGTTCGAGCACCAGCCTGGGCGTGAAGCTCGGCAACATCGCGGCTTCGCCAAAACCCGCGTGCAGCGAGGGCGCAGCCAGTGTGACGGTGCCGATCAGTCCCAGCATCGCCGTCGATGCCGTCATCGTCGCCGACATCAGCGAGTTGCGCAGCGTCTGCACCGCGAGAATCTCCGAGCCCGTCTGCTGCGACACGGCGGTGAACCATTCCTCCCGCAGCGCGGCGTGCGCGCTGCGCGCCATCCGCTCAGGGCGCCGACGCTGCGCCACGGTGAGCACGGCTTCATAGGCGACGAGCACCGCGATAGTCACAAGGATGGCCAACCAGGCCAGGAGTTCGTTCACGGCCGGGACATCGTTGGTGATGCTGGGGTTCAGGCAGGTTGAGGGCTGGTGGTCTGCCGGCGACGCTCGAGCAGTTCAAACGCGCCCATGCCCACCAGCATCGCCACCACAAAGACCAGCGCCTTGACCTCACCCATGCCCAGGGCCACCAGACCTGGGCCCGGGCAGAAGCCGGCGACGCCCCAGCCGATGCCGAACACGACGCTGCCGATCACCAGGCGGCCGTCGATGTCGCGCGACGTGGGCAGCTTCATCGTCGCGCCGAGGAAGGACACGGCGCGCTTCCTGGCCACTGCAAACGCCAGGGCGCCGACGGCAATCGCACCGGCCATCACAAAGGCCAGCGAAGGGTTCCAGGCACCACCCAGGTCCAGGAAGCCCAACACCTTGGCCGGATCGGCCATGCCGGACACGATGAGGCCGAGTCCGAAGACCAGGCCGGCGAGCAGGGATGCAAAAACATTCATGGCAAGCTCTCCTCAGATACCAAGCAAGTGGCGGATGACGAACACGGTCGCGAAGCCGGCAGCCATGAAAGCCACAGTGGCCACCATCGACCGCGGCGAGAGGCGGGCCAGCCCGCACACGCCGTGCCCGCTGGTGCAGCCCGAACCGTACCGGGTGCCCAGGCCCACCAGCAGCCCGGCGATCACCAAGGCGCCGAAAGACGCATCGATGCTGGGCCGGGGCAGCGCTGCAAACAAGGCGTAGAGCCAGGGCGACCCGACGAGGCCCAGCACGAACACGGTACGCCAGGCCAGGTCGCCCTTGACCGGCTTGAAGAGCCCGCCGATGACACCGCTGATGCCAGCGATGCGGCCATTCAACAGCACGAACAGCGCCGCGGCCAGGCCGATGAGCATCCCGCCCGCCAAAGCGGACCAGGGGGTGAATTCATGCCATGCGATGGACATCATTTTTCCTTGGGGCAGTAGAGGCGGTAGAGCACGGCCAGGATCTCAAGCAAGCTGGGATCGGAGACGCTGTAGAAGATGTTCTTGCCCTGGCGCCGCGTGCTGACCACGCCCTCGGTGCGCAGCACGCCGAGCTGCTGCGACAGTGTGGGCTGGCGAATTTCCAGCTGCTCTTCGAGTTCGCTGACACACATCTCGCCTTGCGAAAGCTGGCACAGCAGCAACATCCGTTCGACGTTGGCCAGCAGCTTCAGGGCGCCCACCGCCTCGTCCGCAGCATGGCGCAGGACGGCGGGGTCGATGACGGTCGACGAGCGTTTCATGAGGTTCGTACTGCGGTCTGCGGCTTGATCGGGTTGCACTCATTATGTTTGTATATATACTATCTGTCAATAGATCGAAGACAAACCTCTGGAGTCCACCATGACCATTCGAACCACGACGCAAGCCTTCTTCGACCCGAAGACCTCGACGGTGACCTATGTCGTGTCGGATCCGGCCACGCTGCGTGCTGCGGTGATCGACCCCGTGCTCGACTACGACTTCAAGTCGGGGCACACCAGCACCGCCTCTGCTGACCAGGTGCTGGCCTACCTGACAGAGCACGCGCTCCGGGTCGACTGGATCCTGGAAACCCACGCGCACGCCGACCACCTGTCCGGCGCGCGCTACCTGCAGCAGCGGGTCGGCGGTCGCATCGCCATCGGCGAGAACATCCGCGCCGTGCAGGCCACATTCAAGACGCTCTACAACCTGGAGCGCAGCTTCCTGCCCGACGGCAGCCAGTTCGATCATTTGTTCAAGGACGGCGAGCCCTTCCGCATCGGCGAGGTCGAGGCAACGGCGATGCTGGTGCCCGGCCATACACCGGCCGACATGGCCTATCTCATCGACGGGGCTGCCTTCGTGGGTGACACGCTCTTCATGCCCGATGTCGGCAGCGCCCGCGCTGACTTCCCTGGCGGCGACGCACACCAGTTGTACCGATCGATTCACCGGCTGCTGGCCCTGGCGCCGGAGACGACGGTATACGTCTGCCATGACTATCCGCCCGCCGCGCGCGAGCCCC
>CANJKD010000385.1 GCA_947474415.1 Burkholderiales bacterium
AGTCGTCGCCCTTCGACCGTGACGACTCGAATGTGCCAGGTTTGCATTGGCAAAGTCTGGCCGCGCGTTGACCAGAACCAACTGAAATAGACCGCGTAGATGAGCAGCGTGATGACCCGCAAGGCAGCGTCGCCTTGCAGCGGATGCTGGTGGCCTGTCAAGGCCACGAACAGGGCGCCGAGGGCGCCTGGAATCAACCCGATGCCGAACAACAGCAGGCCCTCATAGACGAACGACGCCATCCGTCGGCCTAAGCCTGGTGCCTTGACCACGCGACCCCCGTCGGCTTCACTCACACCAATCATGGGCGGCGGGTTTGATCAGCGCCCGAGGCTGGTTCGGTGTGCGCCGCGGCCCCCTGAGGGCCTCGTTGCGGAAGCAAAGTGGCCCTGTCGACAAACTCGGGCGTGGCCGCGATTTTCGGCAGGCCGGCCTGCTGATGCGACGGAGGGACCGCACGCTTGGAAATCGATGTGGTGGTCGCGCCCGGACGGGCTTGCACCACGGTCGGGCTCACCGCCTTGGGCGGGCTGGCCAACGCCGGATTCGGAACGATGTTCGATTTGGCTTGCATCGGCGTGCCGGCCGACTTTTCGAAGCGATCCAGCCGTGGCTGGATGGGCCTGCGCGCGGCGTCTGCCGCCGAGGCAGGTGTGGAAGGTGCGGCGCGGGCTGCCAATTGGCGCTTTTCCTCAGGCGAAAGCGCCTGGTAGGCATCCCAACGCGCTTGCCGATCCAGCGAAGGAACTTGGGTCGCTTCCTGAAAGTTCATGCGTGCCCGGCCACGCTCTTGGGGAGTTAATTTGGCCCAATCGGCCATGCGGGCCTGAACGCGACCCTGTTCCGCAGCAGAAAATCTTGGAAACCCGTCGGCAACTGTCAGCCACTTCTGCTTCTGTTGCGCGTCGATGCGCGACCAGTCTGGTTCGAGCGGCTTCAACAACCCCTGCTGTGCAGGCTTTAGGTCGCGCCACCGAACGCCTTGCTCGACAGTTGCCTTGGTGGGCGCGCGTGTGGATGATGCAACTGGTGCTGCCATTGCAGCAACGGGCAATTTTTCTTGCGCGATGGCTTCTGCAGTCAACGCTGTGGAAAAGGCGAAACCCAACAGCGACCATGACCGCAAGAAACCAAGCCCGACGCGAAGCCAGACCGGTGTCGCGGCGGGGATCATGCACGCAATTTTCACTCGCGTGGCGTCTTCAGGAACTCGACGAAGCCGGCGTCTGTGTAGGCCTTGGGCGGAAGATCGTCAGCCAGCAATGCCGAATCGATCTCGGCAGCCACGGAGATCTGGTTGCGATCCTGCCAATGCTGAATCATTAGCAGCCCACCAACCAGCGCAAACACCGGCATGATCGACGCGACCCTCAACCACCAGCCACCCCGGGCCTGGCCCAGCAATGCGGCGCCAGACTGGGTGATGCCCACGGGCACAGGCAAATCGCTGCTGCGCGCAAGCCGCGCACGCGCCAGAGCCTGCTCGCGTGCGAACCGCAGGCGTTCGTTGACGTCGGCACCCAATGCTTGCGAATGCTCGTTCAAGCGCGATGCAACGCGCAGGGCGAAACGAGATTCCAGCGAGTCGAGCATTGCAGACGGTGCGGATGTATTCATGTGATTCACGGTGAAATTCCCTTTGCCTTCAGAGCTTTCGCCAAGGCGTGAACGGCTCGCGAGCAGTGCGTCTTGACGCTTCCTTCCGAACAGCTCATCGCAGCAGCGGTCTCGGCAACATCGAGTTCTTCCCAGTAACGCAGCAGGAAGGCCTCTCGTTGACGGCCGGGCAACTGAGCCACTTCCTCTTCAATCGCAAGCAAGATCTGATCCCGAGACACGGAATCTGCCGCGCTTTCGGAAGCAGGTGATCCCCCGAGGGCCTCCAGCGTTTCCAGGATGTCGAAATCACCATCGCCAGCCGGACCTTCGAAATCGGAAAAATTGCGAACCACCGCATTGCGCACTTTCCTGCGCCGGAACCAGTCCATCGTTGCATTGGAAAGAATCCGCTGGAAAAGCAGAGGGAGTTCCGCAGCGGGGCGATCAGCGTATTTCTCCGACAGGCGGATCATCGTGTCTTGCACGATGTCGAGCGCCGCGTCTTCGTCGCGAACTGCATAGAGCGAGCGCTTGAAGGCGCGTTTGTCAACGCTCTTGAGGAAGTCGGAGAGTTCTTTGTCAGATGCCAAGGGGACGCGCTTCAGGCCATGGCCCGGAATGACGGGCCCAATTATCTCACCTCGAATCGGCGCTTGCGGCACCGCAACAAACCAGTGCGATAATGCAAGGTTGCAAAACAGGATTGGCCGTAAGCCAAGCACCCAACCGGGGCGCCTGGCAAATGCGGCCCTCAGGCACCACACCCGTCTCACAAGGATGAGGAGAGGTGCACCGATGGTTTTTCGTCAGAGAAAATCACAAAGGTTCGTGAACATGGACATGTCAACTGCGGACGCCAAGCGCGCCGCAACCTCACAGCCGCCGTCGCAGGCGCACCTCTCTTCTACCGAACTGAACGGCTCGGAAATCCTCGTCCGCTGCCTTCAGGCCGAAGGCGTCAAGTTTCTCTGGGGCTACCCTGGCGGCGCGGTTCTGTACATCTACGACGCCCTGTACAAGCAAGACACCATCGAGCACGTGCTTGTGCGCCATGAGCAGGCGGCGGTGCATGCTGCCGACGGCTATGCGCGTGCCTCCGGCGAAGTCGGCGTGGCGCTCGTTACCTCGGGCCCGGGTGTCACCAATGCCGTAACGGGCATCGCCACGGCCTACATGGACTCCATCCCGATGGTGATCATCACCGGGCAGGTGCCAACGGCGGCGATTGGCCTCGATGCTTTCCAGGAGTGCGACACGGTCGGCATCACCCGCCCAATCGTCAAGCACAACTTCCTGGTGAAAGATGTGCGCGAACTGGCCATGACGCTCAAAAAGGCGTTTCACATCGCCCGCACCGGCCGGCCGGGGCCGGTGGTGGTTGACATCCCCAAAGATGTGTCGATGCACACCGCGCCTTTCTTTTACCCGGACCGGGTGGAAATGCGCTCCTATAGCCCGGTTCGGAAGGGCCACGGTGGGCAGATCCGCAAGGCGGTGCAACTGCTGCTCGCCGCCCGCCGCCCCTACATCTACACCGGTGGTGGCGTGGTGCTCGGCAACGCGTCGGCCGAACTGCGCGAGTTGGCGAACCTGGTGGGTTTTCCGGTCACCAACACCTTGATGGGTTTGGGCGCCATGCCGTCGAGCGACCCGAAGTTCCTGGGCATGCTCGGCATGCATGGCACTTACGAAGCCAACATGACGATGCAGAACTGCGACGTCCTGCTGGCCGTGGGTGCGCGCTTCGACGACCGCGTCATCGGCAACCCGACACACTTCGCCTCGGTGGAGCGCAAGATCATTCATGTCGACATCGACCCCTCGTCGATCTCGAAGCGGGTGCGGGTCGACATCCCGATCGTCGGCGACGTGAAAGACGTGCTGCAGGAGTTGATTGCGCAGATTCGCGATGCGCATGCGAAGCCCGATGCGCAGGCCTTGTCGGGTTGGTGGGGCCAGATCAACGAATGGCGCAAGCGCGATTGCCTCAAGTTCAAGAACAGCACCGAGGTGATCAAGCCGCAGTACGTGGTCGAAACCCTGTGGGAACTGACCAAGGACCGCGACACCTACATTACTTCCGACGTGGGCCAGCACCAGATGTGGGCCGCGCAGTACTACCGTTTCGACGAGCCGCGCCGCTGGATCAATTCAGGCGGCCTGGGCACGATGGGCGTGGGCTTGCCCTATG
>CANJKD010000386.1 GCA_947474415.1 Burkholderiales bacterium
GAGCTTCGTCGAGGGTTCGCGCCAGAACTGGGCAGCCACCTGCGATGCGCTGGCCGAGCAGCGCCGCATGAGCCCGGCCGACGCCCGCGCGGCGCGTGCGCTGTTCGACTTCGGACACCTGATCGGCAACACCGACATGCACTTCGGCAACCTCAGCCTGTGGGCCGACGACCCCGCCAGTGGCCGCTTCGCATTGGCGCCGCTCTACGACATGCTGCCGATGCGCTGGCGCCCCGATGGCTTCCACGGCCTGCAGGATTACGCTGCCTTCGAGGCGCTGCGCCGGCAGGGCCTGCCCGACGATGGCGGCACCTCGGCCCGCAGCGTGGCGCAGGTGTTCTGGCAGCGCGCCGCCACGCACCCGCCGCTCAGCAAGCCCTTGCGCGTCGTGGCGGCCGAGATGGTGCGCCGGCTGCAGGCATAGGCCGCACGCAGGCCGCAAGCAGACCTTGCGCGTGGTGCATGCGGGATCAGAACGCCCAGGTCCCGGCGATGTAGGCGATGCGTCGCGTCGGCACTTGCGCAAGCACCGCGCTGCCAGGCCCGCCGTAGGTGCGCAGGCCACCGTCGATGCGCAACCGGTCGCCCTGCCAGCCGAGTGACGCGGTGACGATGCGGCCGGCGTCGGCCGGCGTGCAGAGCACATCGAATGCAGGCTGCCATTTGTCGAAGGTCCAGCTCACGCGCATGAACAGGTTGGCGCGGCGCAGGTTGCTGGCGGCACTGAACGCACTGCCTTGCCAGGCGAGGTTGCCTGCCACCGCAGTCACCGGCGCGGGCGTGCCGATCAAGGCACCGAGCTGTCGGTTGCGGGCGTTCCACTCGTCCCACTGGGCGTTCGACAAGGCCGTGCCGTCCCACCATGCCTCGGCGAGCACGCTGAGCTGTTCGGCGTTCGTCCAGGTGCCGCCGATGAGTGCCTGCGCCGCGTGGCGCTCCGTGGCATCGATCCACGGGTTGCTGCGCACCAGGCCGGTGGGCGAGGCATCGACGGCGGCCGTGTCGAGCGCGGTCGTATCCGCCGCATGCAGGTAGCGCGCCGACGCATGCAGCTCGATCGAGTCGCTCGCCACCCACGCCGCCGCCGTGCCCAAACTGCCGCCGGTGTGGGCGCCGACGCGCGCGAAGCCATGCCAATCAACTGCGCCGTCGCGCTGGTAGACGCGCATCGCGAGGGCCGGTTCTTCGGCGCCGCGCTGCGCCTGCGGTTTCGTCGGGTTGACGACCACGAACGACCAGGCGGTGCTCGCATCGAAGTGCTCGGCACTCAACACCGGGCGGCCGATGGTGGTGGTGGCGAGCAGCGTGCGGCGCGCCTCCTGTGCGACGAAGTCGTTTGGCCGGAAGCCATAGCCCACGTCCCAGGCCACCACTTTCTTGCCGGCGCTGAACTGCCAACCCATCGCGTCGCCCGACGCAAACAGCTCGTTCACCCACGCGCTGCTGTGCAGCGGCTGGCCTTCGAGGCGCTGCTGCTGGAACGTCGCCGTGCCCCTGAGGCCGTGGCCGCTGGCGCGCAGCTCGGTCTCCAGCGTGGCGCCGCTCGCCGGCGACACCGCGATGCCGGGCGACAAGCTCACCGCCTGAGCCAGCGGACCGCGCGGGTTGGTCTGCTCGTCTTGCCACTGCGGGCGCAACTGGCCACCGAACTCGAAGCCGGCGATGCCGAACACTGGTGTCGTGGCGGCAGGCGCATCGGCCGCCCGCGCTTCAACCACATGACCGACGACGCACGTGCACACCGCGAGCGCGCACCAGGCATGTTGTTTCCGCCTCATTCCAGCACCGGGTTGCGCGCCAGGAACATCGGGTTCAGCCAGGCCTCGGGCACGCTCTTTTCCTTGCGGCCGAGGTAGCGCACCTGGGTTTCCTTCTTGTTCGTGAGCTGATCGCGCAGCAGCATCGTGGTGACCAGCGTCGGCGCTGATGTCGGTGTGGACGGCTTGTCCATCACGAAGCGCGCCTGCTTCGCGAGCTTGTCCGACTGCACGTACAAGTCCGCCTTGACCGGCTCGTGGCGCACCTTGCCCAACCACAGCTCGATGCGCTGGTAGGTCACGCCCTTGCGGCTCGCGTTCAGGCTCAGGTGGATGCAGGCCTGCGTCGGTTCGCCGCAAGGTTCCTCGCCGGCCAGCGTGCCGCCGTAGTCGTCGGCCCAGCTCATCGTCGCGATGTCGCCGGTGCTGGCATCGCCCAGCAATTTCTGCATCGGCGTGATGCGCAGCGGGCGCTGGCTGTTCGGCATCAGCAGCCAGAAATCATCGCCCAGCATCAGCACCTTCTGGCCCTTCTCGGCCGGGCTTTGCATCAGCACGAGCGACTGGTGCCTGGCCTGCGCGAACACCGTGTAGAGGCGCTCCTTGTCGGGCGAGCCGTCGGCGTTGAAGACGCTGATCTGGGTCTCGACCTGCATGTTCTCTGCGCCCATGCGGTACTTGTCGGCGGCCTTCAGCAGTGCGGGCACGTCTTGCGCGAAGGCGCTGGCCGCAGCGGCCAGCGCCAATACGGCGGCGGACATCTTGGACATCAAGGTTTTCATCGTCAAAGCTCCGGTGTTCATGTGTGGGCCAGCGCTTCGGTGATCGGCGTGTGCACCGTCTTGCGGGCGATCCAGGCCGAGGCCAGCATCGCGAGCAGCACCATCGCCAGCACGGTCGCGGCATACATCACCGGGTCGATGCTGACGTTGAGCGGGTAGCCGCGCGAGCTGCCCGGCGGCGGCGGCATCTGCACCGGCACCACGTACAGCAGCAGCGACACGCCGAGCGCGGTCAAGGCGCCGAGCACTGCGCCCACGCCGCCCAGCACCATGCCTTCGAGTGCCAGCGTGCGCAGCAGTTGCGAGGGCAGCGTGCCGAGCGCGCGCAGGGTGCCGATCTCGCGGGTGCGCTCGATGATCGCCATTGCCATCGCGTTGGTCACGACGAACACCACGATCACGCCGATGATCAGCCCGAGCGCACCGAAGATGCGGTTGTAGAGGTCGCGCACCGAGCGGTAGAAGAAGGCCTGGTCGAGCCATGTCTGCACCTTCAGTTTCGGGTTCTCGGCCGCCACGCGCTGCTGCGCCGCATCGGTGGCTTCCATGCGATTCAGGAACACGCCGAGGGTGGACACGCGCGTGGTGTTCAGCAGCTTCTGCGCGGTGGCGATGTCGGTGTAGACGATGCGCTTGTCGATGTCGGGCACACCGGTCGAGAACACGCCCTTCACGGTCACGTCGAGCGCGTTCAACGCGCCGTCGGTGGTGCTCGCGAGCAGCGTCAGGCTGCTGCCGGGCTTCGCCTTCAGGCTCTTCGCCAGGCCTTCGCCCAGCATCACTTCCGCCTGCTTCGTGCCGGACGCCAGCACGTCGCCCGCAACCATGTTCAGGAACGGCCCCTTCACCGCGAACTCGCTGTCGGGCTCCACCCCATTGGCCAGCATCACGGTCGATTTGTCGCCGTTGCTGATTAGGCCGCTGAAGGCCACGCGCGGCAGCACCTGGCGCACGGCGGGGTCGATCAGCAGCTTCGCGCTCAGGTCGGCGTAGTGGTCAATGCCGTATTGCAGCGGTGTGTCTTCGTCCTTTGTGAACTGCTCGGGCAGGCCGACGATCAGGTGGCCCGTGCTGCGCGCCGCCGCCTGCGCAAGCGCCTGGTAGGTGAACAGCGCGAAGCCACCGGCCAGCAGGATGGCGGCGGTGCCGAGCGCGGCGATGGCGACGGTGACCGTCGAGCGGCGCCGGTTGCGCAGCGTGTTCTGGATGGCGAACTTCAGCCACCTTGTGGACCTCTCCGGCC
>CANJKD010000387.1 GCA_947474415.1 Burkholderiales bacterium
CAGCGCATGGCTCACCCACATTGCCCAGTCGGCCGCAGTCGATGCCGCGCCCGGAACCCATGAAAGGCCACGGTCGATGCCGCGCCCTGAACCCATGAAAGGCCACGGTCGATGCCGCGCCCTGTAGAGGCCCTGATCCACACCGAGGCGCTCGCCCACAACCTGCGGCGCGCGCGTGCCGCCGCGCCTGAAGCCAGGGTCTGGGCGGTCGTGAAGGCGAATGCCTACGGCCACGGCATCGAGCGGGCGTTTCCCGGCCTGCGCGGGGCTGACGGCTTCGCGCTGCTCGACCTGCTCGAGGCCGAGCGCGTGCGTGCGCTGGGCTGGCGCGGCCCAGTGCTGCTGCTCGAAGGCTGCTTCGAGGCACGCGACCTCGAAGCCTGCTCGCGCCTGAACCTGTGGCACACCGTGCACCACGAGGCACAGATCGACATGCTGGCCGCCCACAAGACCCACGCCCCGCATCACGTGTTCCTGAAGATGAACAGCGGCATGAACCGGCTCGGCTTCGCGCCCGGTGCGTACCGCTCGGCGTGGCTGCGGCTGTCGGGGCTGACGCAAGTCGAAGACATCACGCTGATGACGCACCTGTCAGACGCCGACGGCCCGCGCGGCATCGCCCACCAGCTTGCCGCTTTCGAGCAGGCCACCCACGACCTGCCCGGCGACCGCACTCTGGCCAACAGCGCCGCCGCCCTGCGCTTCGCCCCACAAGACCTGACCCTGCGGGCCGACTGGGTGCGCCCCGGCATCATGGTCTACGGTTCGTCGCCCGACTTCCCCGCCGCCAGCATCAAAGACTGGGGCCTTCAGCCGACGATGAGCCTGCGCGCCAGCATCATCGCCACGCAAGACCTGCGCGCCGGCGACACCGTCGGCTACGGCAGCCGATTCACGGCCACGCAAGACATGCGCATCGGCGTGCTCGCCTGCGGCTACGCCGACGGCTACCCGCGCGCCGTTTCGGCCGACACCCCGGTGCTCGTCGGCGGCGTGCGTACCCGCATCGTCGGCCGCGTCTCGATGGACATGATCACCGTCGACCTCACGCCCGTCCCGGCCGCCAACCTCGGCAGCGTGGCCACGCTGTGGGGCCGCTGCCCGGACGGCATGGTGCTGTCGATCGACGAGATCGCGCAGTCTGCCAACACCGTCGGCTACGAGCTGATGTGCGCGCTGGCGCAGCGGGTGCCGGCGCGCGCCGAGTGAACGCAGGCTGCATGGTCCGCCGATGAGCCTGCGCGAACGCACCACCGGCTGACCATGCTCGCCATCAACGAAAGCGAGGTCGAGTTCAGCGCCATCCGCGCACAAGGCGCGGGCGGGCAGAACGTCAACAAGGTGTCGAGCGCGGTGCACCTGCGCTTCGACATTCGCGCGTCCTCGCTGCCCGACGAGATCAAGGAGCGCCTGCTCGCGCTGCGCGACCAGCGCATCACCACCGAAGGCGTGGTCGTTATCAAGGCCCAGACCACGCGCAGCCAGGACCAGAACCGCACCGATGCGCTGGCCCGCCTGCAGGCGCTGGTCGACGACGTGGCCACGCCGCCGAAGCCACGCCGGCCAACCAAGCCCACCTACGGGTCGAAGCAGCGCCGCCTCGAAGGCAAGGGCCAGCGCTCGACGCTGAAGGCCGGCCGCAGCAAGGTGGACGAGTGACCGCAGCGCAGGGCTGCGGCGCGAAAGCAGCGCGGCTCAGTTGCGCTTGAACAGCGCAAGCGACACCCCGGCCGCCACGAACAGGCTGCCGAAACTCCGGTTCAACACGGCGATCTGTCGCGGTGACTTCAGCAAGCGCAGCAGCCTTGACGCGAGTGCGGTGTAGCCCGCCATCACGATCAGGTCGGTGAAGGCCAGCGTCGCTGCGATCACCAGGTACTGGCCGCCCAGTGGCCGGGCCAGATCGAGGAACTGCGGCACCACCGCAAGCAGGAACACCGTGCCCTTCGGGTTCACGGCGTTGATGATCCAGCCGCGCAACACCAGCGTGCGCGGTGCCACCGCCGCCGGTTCGGCCGCGTCGCTCAGCATCGCCACGGCCGGCGCACGCCACTGCTTGATGCCCAGCCACACCAGGTAGGCCACGCCCAGCCACTTGACGAGCGTGAAGCCAATGGCCGAGGCCGCGATCAGCGCGCCCAACCCCAGGCCCACCACCAGCACCTGGGTCCAGATGCCCAGGATCAGCCCGAAGGTCATCACATAGCCGCGCACGAAGCCGTGGTTCACGCCGGCGCTCATCGCCGCCACGGCGCCCGCACCGGGTGACAGGCTGATCAACCAGGCGGCAGCGAAGAAGGTGAGCCAGAGCGAAAAGTCCATGGGCGAAGCGGCGAGGTGTTGAACAAGCAGCGATGGAAGGCAAGGGCGAAGATTATCCGGCCGCTGCCAGCGCCGCCACGATCTCGCCGAGCCGAGCCGAGCCGACCACGGCTCGCCATGGTGCATTGGGGTGCACTCGCCCGCCACCCGCTGGTAGTGCGGGAAGCCGGGCTCGGGTGCTGCGTTCATCGCCGGATCGTGTCGCGCGCCCGCCGGCGGTGACAGACACACACCCACGCAGTTGTGACCGGCACAGATGCGCACGAACCCATCTGTTCTGCCCGAGTGGATATGGCGCTGCCTGGGGCGCGCGCCGGCCGATTCCAGAACTCTGGCGGCACGCCGATGGGCCGCAACACACAATGCACCACGGTGTTCGACCGCCGGATCGACCGCTGCACCCCTTCCGACACGGCCCCTGCGGGCCCTGACCCTTCTTGACGGACACACCCATGCGCTTGCACCTCTTTATTCGGGCGGCCCTGCTGGGCGCCGCGCTGGCACTGACCACGGCGAGCGCGTCGGCCCAGGCGAAGAACGGCCTGAGCTTCGAAACCGGGTTCGCGCCGGCACAAGACCTGACCGTGTGGCCGCTGGACATCAGCCAGGGCTACCCGCTGGTGCGTGGCCAGGTCGGCAGCGTGAAGGGCGTGTTCATGCTGGACACCGGCACGCCCTGGGGGCTGCTGCTGAACCGCGCCCGTGTGGACCTGCCCGACACCCGCTTCGCACTCAACGCCAAGACGGGCTCGGGCCAAACCTTCGAGGTGGTCCGTGCCACGGCAATGCCGCCCGTGGTGCTGCACGGCCAGGCCTGGACGCAAGTGGCCAGCGTGCATGCAGCCGACCTGAGCTTCCTGGAACAGGGCGCCGGCATCGGGCCCTTCCTGGGCTTCATTGGCGCCAACTTCTTCGCCGACACCGTGCTGACGCTGGACTATGCCCGCCGGGTGCAAGCAGACACCGGCGCGCCGCTGGCCGCACTGCCGCCCGAGCTGTCGGGCGGCACCGTGCTGGCCCAGGTCCGTTACCGCAGCGACAGCCCCGCCTTTCCGGTGTTCGACGCCCTGCTGGGTGCCACCCCGGTGCGCGTGATGCTGGACACCGGCAACCGGGGCGCCACCGTCGACGCGGGCCGGCTGAGCGACCTGCGCAACGCCGGCGCCGCGCAGGCCTTCGGTCGGCTGGACGCCGCCACCACCTACCGCACGATGCCGTTGCAGATCGGCATGCTGGTGCTGCCGATGCTCGACCTCGTCGCGTCGGACGAACCGCTCAAGCTGGACGGTCAGCCCGACCCTGGGCTGCTGAAGGTCGGCTACACGCTGCCCAAACGCTTCGGCGTGACCTGGAACTACCGGCTGCAGACCCTGAGCTTTTTCGAGCCCTAGGGAAGGTCTGCTTTAACCACTTCGGAACGTGCTGATGCGGCCAATTCGAATTGATTCGCGGG
>CANJKD010000388.1 GCA_947474415.1 Burkholderiales bacterium
GGTTCGCCGTTCGCGGCCACGCATTTCGGCGTCACGCCCGACCTGATGACGGTGGCCAAAGGCATCACGAATGGCTGTGTGCCGATGGGCGCGGTGTTCGTCAAGGGCCACATCCACGATGCCTTCATGACCGGCCCGGAACACCTGATCGAGTTCCTGCACGGCTACACCTATTCGTCGCACCCGCTGGCCTGCGCCGCCGCACTGGGCGCGCTCGACACCTACGCCGAAGAAGGCCTGCTGACCCGAGGCGCACAGATGGCGCCGGTGTTCGAGAACGCGCTGCACTCGCTGCAGGGCTTGCCGCACGTGATCGACGTGCGCAACATCGGCCTGGTCGGCGGCATCGAACTCGCGCCCATCGCCGGCCAACCCGGCAAGCGCGCGTTCGACGTGTTCCTCGAATGCTGGGAACGCGGCGTGCTGATCCGCACCACCGGCGACACGATCGCGCTGTCGCCGCCGCTGATCGTCGAGAGCTCGCACATCGACCAGATCGTCAGCACGATTGCCGATGTGTTGAAGGCCCAGGGCTGAACGTCCACCTCGTCCCACCCCGGCCACATCGCCACACCTGCCACACCAACGACCAAGGACTTGCCTAGCGCGCACCTCTATGTCCCTGCTCAGCGCCGACCAGCAACTGACGAAGAACTCCTACTACGCTGCCACCGCGCCGCGTGAGCAGCGCTTCTCGGCACTGGGAGCCAACCTGGATTGCGACGTGGCGGTGGTGGGCGGCGGACTGGCCGGGTTGTCTGCGGCCATCGAACTGGCGGACCGCGGTTTCAGGGTGGTGCTGCTCGAAGCCCGCGAGGTGGGTTGGGGTGCGTCCGGCCGCAACGGCGGTCAGGTGATCGCCGGCCTGGCCTGCGAGCAATCCACCATCGAACGGCAACTCGGCGAGGCTGAGTCGCGCAAGGTCTGGGGCATGACGCTTGAGGCGCTGCGCCTGATCGGTGAACGGCGCGAACGTTTCGGCATCGATTGCGACTGGCGGCCCGGTTACCTGAGCGTGGCGATCGGCGCGCGCAAGGCGGGCGAGTTGCAGGCGTGGCAGCAACACATGCAGCGTGCCTATGGCTATGACACGCAGTGGATCGCCCCGCAAGACCTGGCCGCATGGATCGCCAGCTCGCGCTTTCACAGCGGTGTGCATGACCCGCTGGGCGGCCACCTGCACCCGCTGAAATACAGCCTCGGCCTGGCGCGCGCAGCGGCGGGGTTGGGCGTGCAGATTCACGAGAACTCGGCCGTCGTCGCGCTGGAACCCGGCAGCACGGTGCGGGTTCGAACCGCCACGGGCTGCGTCAGCGCCTCGCATGTGCTGCTGGCCGGCAACGTGTACCTGAACGGCCTGGCGCCGATGCTGGAACGCCGCATCATGCCGGTGGGCACCTACATCGTCGCGTCGCAACGGCTCGACCCGGCGCTCGCGCGCTCGCTGGTCCCGTCGCAATCAGCCGTCTGCGACACGAACTTCGTGCTCGACTACTTTCGCCCCACCGTCGACCAGCGCGTGCTGTACGGCGGGCGCGTGAGCTACAGCACCGCCACGCCGATGAACCTGGCCAGCAGCATGCAGGCCCGCATGGCGCGCACCTTCCCGCAGTTGCGGGGCACCAAGGTCGAGTTCGCCTGGGGCGGCTTCGTCGACATCTCGATGAACCGAGCGCCCGACTTCGGCCGCCTGCCGAACACCGATGCGCGCGGCAGCGCGAAAGCGCATTCGAATGTTTACTACCTGCAGGGCTTTTCGGGCCATGGGCTGGCGCTGACGGGCCTGGCCGGCCGGCTCGTGGCCGAGGCCATTGCGGGCGATGCCGAGCGCTTCGACACCTTCGCCCGGTTGCGCCACCGGCCGTTCCCGGGCGGGCGCTTCATGCGCACGCCCGCCCTGGTCGCCGGCATGGCCTACTACCGCTTGAAGGACATGCTGTGAATGCTTCCGTCATCGGCGCCCCCACCCTGGTCGAGGCGTCGGCGGCTCGCGCCAGGCCGGTCGTGCTCGTGCCTGCCTGCAACCGCATGATGGGCCATCACGCGTTTCATGTCGCCGGCAAGAAGTACGTCGATGCCGTGCGCCTGGCCGGCTGCCAACCGCTGATCGTGCCGACCGCAGAGCTTCACAACCAAGATGAACTCGACGCCCTGCTCGACCTGGCCGACGGTGTGCTGCTGACCGGGTCGGCCTCGAACGTGCACCCGCGCCATTTCGGCGAAGACGTGCATGACCACGCGTTGCCGCTCGACCCTGCGCGTGACGACTGGACGCTGGCGCTGATCCCGCGTGTGCTCGCCCGCGGCATCCCGCTGTTCGCGATCTGCCGTGGCTTCCAGGAGACCAACGTCGCGCTCGGCGGCTCGCTGCACCAGGCCGTGCAGGAGGTGCCGGGCCAGCACGACCACCGGGCTGCGGCGGGTGCCTCTGCGGAGGTCCAGTACGGTTTGGCGCACGACGTGAATCTGGTGCCCGGCGGCATGCTCGAACGCACGCTCGGTATCGGGCACATCCGCGTCAATTCAGTGCACGGCCAGGGCTTGAATCGGCTTGCGCCGGGCTTGGCGGTGGAGGCGCGCGCGCCCGATGGCCTGGTCGAGGCCTTCACGATGGAACGCGCTATGGGCTTCAACCTGGGCGTGCAGTGGCACCCCGAATGGCAGGCCGCGAGCAACCCGGTGTCGTTGCGCCTGTTCGAGGCCTTCGGCGTCGCCTGCGCCGCGTTCCGCGACCGGCATCGCGTGCCGCACCAAGACCCTGACCGATAGGTGCGGTTTGTGCATGTGGCACTCGGTGCATCAAGCCGCATGCGGGCTGGCGAGCACATGATTCAAGCAAGTACAGGATTCAAACGGGGTGCGTGGCACGCAGCCGCAACACCCCAGACAACTCAGGTGACCTATGTTGGACAAAAGCAAATTCACATTCAGCGACCTTGAAAACTGGTTCAATGAACGGCGCGTGACCGAGATCGAGTGCCTCGTTCCCGACCTGACCGGCGTGGCCCGCGGCAAGATTCTGCCGCGCGAAAAGTTCACCGAAGACCGGGGCATGCGGCTGCCCGAGGCCACCGTGGCGATGGGCGTGACCGGTGAGTTCCCGGAAGAAGGCCCGTACTACGACGTGATTCATCCGACCGACCGCGACATGCACCTGCAGCCCGATCCGTCGACCGTGCGCATCGTGCCCTGGGCCACCGACCCGACCGCGCAGGTCATCCACGACTGCTACGACCGTGATGGCAAGCTGGTGCCATTCGCGCCCCGGTCGGTGCTGCGCCGCGTCTGTGACCTGTACGCCGCCGAGGGCTGGGAGCCGGTGGTGGCGCCCGAGGTCGAGTTCTATCTGGTTGCACGCAACACCGACCCGGATGTGCCGCTGAAGCCGCCGGTCGGCCGCAGTGGCCGCTCGGAAACCTCTCGCCAGGCCTATTCGATCGACGCGGTGAACGAGTTCGACCCGCTGTTCGAGGACGTGTATGACTACTGCGAGAAGATGGAGCTGAACGTCGACACGCTGATCCATGAAGTCGGCGCGGGCCAGATGGAAATCAACTTTTTCCACGCCCACCCGCTGGGCCTGGCCGACGAAGTGTTCTTCTTCAAGCGCACCGTTCGCGAAGCCGCAATGCGGCACAACATGTTCGCCACCTTTATGGCCAAGCCGATCGCCGGCGAGCCCGGCAGTGCGATGCATGTGCACCAGAGCATCGTCAGCAAGCTCACCGGCAAGAATATCTTCAGCAACGAAGACGGCTCGCCAAGCAA
>CANJKD010000389.1 GCA_947474415.1 Burkholderiales bacterium
AGGTGCGCCGCGAGCGACGCGGCCAGCGCCGCAGGCGCTTCAACATGGCCCAGCTTCACCACCACGCAAGCCAGCGGCCGTTCGCTCCATTTGTCGTCGGGAATCGCGATCACCGCGGCTTCGGCGATGGCCGGGTGCGCCATCAGCGCGTTCTCCAGGTCGACCGAACTGATCCATTCGCCGCCCGACTTGATCAGGTCTTTGGTGCGGTCGGTGATACGCACGAAGCCGAGCGCGTCCATCGTCGCGACGTCGCCGGTGCGCAGCCAGCCGTCGGCGGTGAACTGGTCGGGCGTGACCGGCACCTCATGGTACGAGCCGGTGATGAACGGGCCGCGCACCTGGATCTCACCCATCGTGCTGCCATCCCACGGCGCATCGGTGTCGTCTTCGGTGCGGATGCGCACATCGACCAGCGGCACCGGCACGCCGGCCATCGCGGCACGCTTGAAACGCTCTTCGTCGCCGGCGTTTTTCAGCTCGTTGCGCGGATAGGAAACCGTGGCGAGCGGCGAGGTTTCGGTCATGCCCCAGCCCTGTACAAGCCACACGCCGTGCTTCGCGAAGGCGCGGATCAGCGCCTCGGGCACGGCCGCGCCACCGACCAGCGAACGCATGCCCTGCGGCAGCGTCCAGCGGCCGGGCTCCTCCGCCAAGGCCTTGTCGTAGCGCTGGATCAAGCCCATCCAGATGGTGGGCACGCCGAGCGCCAGGGTCGGTGGTTCGAGCTGCATCAGGTCGAGCAGGTCGTCCGGGTGCAGGTGCGGGCCGGGGAACACCATCTTCACGCCGAGCATGACGGCGGCATAGGGGATGCCCCAGCTGTTGGCATGGAACATCGGCGTCACCGGCAGCACCACATCGGTGGAGCAAAGCCCCCAACAGTCGGGCATGCAGCCGATCAAGCTGTGCAGCACGGTCGAGCGGTGCGAATAGGCCACCCCCTTGGGCCGGCCGGTCGTGCCCGAGGTGTAGCACATGGCGACGGCATCGTCTTCGGCGTGCTCGGCGTACCGGAAACCGCCCGGGTCGGCGCCCGCCAGCAGCGCTTCGTAGTCGATGAATTCAGCCGCCACCGCCGCGCCCGAGAAGGGCACGACGATGACACGCTCGAACGCGTGCGCAGCCGCGAACTGGCAATACAGCGGCAGCAGGATGTCGTCGACGATCAGGAAGCGGTCTTGCGCATCACCCGCGATCCAGCCGAGTTCGTCGGGCGCGAGACGCAGGTTCAGCGTGTGCATCACACCGCCTGCGGCCGGAATGCCGAAATAGCACTCGAGGTGAGCGTGGTGGTTCCAGCTCAGCGTGGCGACCCGCTCGCCCTGGCGCAGCCCGAGCTTCTGCAGCGCCGATGCCAGCGCGCGCGTGCGGCGGTGGATCTCGCCGTAGGTGTGGGTGCGCAAAGACTTGTCGGGCAGGCGCGAGACCACGGTGTTGCTTGCGAACAGCGTGCCAGCGCGTTCCAGCAAGTGGTTCAGCGACAGCGGCACGTTCATCATCGTGGTCTGCATGGCCGGCGTCTCCTAGGTCGCGCTGCGTTGCGCGTGTTCGTGCTCATCTTCCAGCATCGACATCACGATCAGCGAGTCGAAACCGTCGTCGGTGCGCACGCTTTCGCGCAAGCGCCCTTCTTCGACGAAACCTTCACTGCGGTACAGCGCCTGCGCGCGCAGGTTTCGCCCCTTCACATCGAGCCAGAAGCGGTGTGCGCCGAGGTCACGGAAGGCCATCGCCGCCAGCAGCCGAAGGCAGGTGCGGCCGATGCCGGCGCCCTGCACCGACGGCAGCAGCACCATGCGCTTCAACTCCATCGAACGGTGCGGGTTGCGGCAGCCCTGCAAGATCACGAAACCGGCCGACGTGTAGCCCGCACCAGCCTCGACGATGAAGTGGCGCGAGTCGGGAAAGCGGATCGCGCCTTCGTGCTGGATTCGCTCCCACGGCGTGATGAATGGGCGATTCACGGTGTCCTGTTCGACCGAGATCACGAAGTCGAGGTCGGAGGTCATGGTCGGGCGAAGGCGGACCGGCAGTGCGGTCATCTGGAAACACGCAGTGGCATGGCCCGCGCGACCGAACCCATCACACGTCCACCTCGACCTCGTCGCCATGCAGTTCCATCAGGTCGCGGCGCGCCTGCGCTTCGCCCTTGCCCATCAGCTTGGTGAGGGACTGCACCGTTTCTTCGAAGCCGAGCCCGCTGAATTCGGTTTGCAGCAGGCGCCGCGTGTCGGGGTTCAGCGTGGTGTCCCACAGCTGCTCGGCGTTCATCTCGCCCAGGCCCTTGAAGCGGCTGATGCTCCAGGCGTTCTCGCGCGTGCCTTCCTTGCGCAGTTTGTCGAGCGTGGCGTTCAGTTCGCCTTCGTCGAGCGCGTAGATCTTGGCGGCGGGCTTCTTGCCGCGCGCCGGCGCGTCGATGCGGAACAGCGGCGGTTTGGCGATGTAGACGTGGCCGGTCTCGACCAGCCTCGGGAAGTGGCGGAAGAACAGCGAGAGCAGCAGCACCTGGATGTGCGAGCCGTCGACATCGGCATCGCTGAGGATGCAGATCTTGCCGTAGCGCAGGCCGGACAGGTCAGGCTCCTGCCCCACTGCATACGGGCCGGGGGCGTGCGGATCGACGCCGATCGCCACCGCGATGTCGTGGATCTCGTTGTTCGCGAACAAGCGGTCACGTTCGACTTCCCAGGCGTTGAGCACCTTGCCGCGCAGCGGCAGGATGGCCTGCGTCTCCTTGTTGCGGCCCATCTTCGCGCTGCCACCGGCCGAATCGCCTTCGACGAGGAAGACCTCGTTCAGGTTCAGGTCACGGCTCTCGCAGTCGGTGAGCTTGCCCGGCAGCACGGCCACACCCGAGCCCTTGCGCTTCTCGACCTTCAGGCTCGCTCGCTGGCGCGTCTGCGCCTGGCGTATCACCAGTTCGGCAAGCCGCTTGCCGAAGTCGACATGCTGGCTCAGCCACAGTTCCAGCGACGGTTTGACGTAGATTGACACCAGCCGCAGCGCATCGCGTGAATTCAGCCGCTCCTTGATCTGGCCCTGGAACTGCGGGTCGAGCACCTTCGCGCTGAGCACAAAGCTGGCGCGCGAGAACACGTCTTCGGGCATCAGCTTCACGCCCTTGGGGAGCAAGCTGTGCATGTCGATGAAGCCCTTCACCGCGCCGAACAGGCCGTCCTTCAGGCCCGACTCGTGCGTGCCGCCGGCCACGGTGGGAATCAGGTTCACATAGCTTTCGCGGACCGGTGAGCCGTCTTCGGTGAAGGCCACGCACCAGGCCGCGCCCTCGCCTTCGGCGAAGTTCTCGGTCTCGCCGCCATCGGCGTAGTGCGCACCTTCGAACAGCGGGATCACCGGGTCGGCGACCAGCGTCTGCATCAGGTAGTCGCGCAGCCCGCCTTTGTAGAGCCAGGTTTGTTTGTCACCGGTCTTCTCGAACGTCAGCGTGACGGTCACGCCCGGCATCAGCACCGCCTTGCTGCGCAGCAGATGGGTCAGGTCGTGCTTCGGCAGTTCGGCACTCTCGAAGTACTTCGGGTCGGGCCAGGCCCGCGCGGTGGTCCCCGTCTTCCGATCGCCAGAGGCCGCCTTGCGGAGCTGCAAAGGCTCGATCACATCGCCGCTTCCGAATGCCAGCGTCGCCACCTGCCCCTCGCGCCACACCGTCACGTCGAGCCGCTTCGACAGCGCATTCGTCACGCTCACGCCCACGCCGTGCAGCCCGCCAGAGAAGCTGTAGGCGCCGC
>CANJKD010000390.1 GCA_947474415.1 Burkholderiales bacterium
ATGTCGAATTCCTGCGCCAGGTTGGCGAAGGCTCCGGGCGCCATTGCGACATGGTCGAGTGGTTCAAGTCACTGCCGCCGATGCTCGACCTCGGCGCCATCCGCGTCGTGCATGCGTGGTGGCACGCGCCCCATGTCGAACTTGTCGGCGCGCACATGCCGCCCGGCCGGCCGATGCAGGAAGATTTCTTGCGTGCGGCGTACATCCCGTCTTCGCCGGAATGGCAGGCGATGGAAGGCCTGACGAAGGGACTCGAAGTTCGCTTGCCCGAAGGTCATTCGTTCTTTGACCATGGCGGCGTCGAGCGCCACGAGGTGCGGACGAAGTGGTGGCACGAGGGCGCCATGAGCTACCGGGACGTGGCAATCGTCGCGGACGAACAGCGCCATCGCGTGCCGGACCATCCTTTGCCAGCGGGGTATGCGGGCGCGGCCGTCGAAGGCGCGCCGGTGTTCATCGGCCACTACTGGATGACGGGCACGCCGGCACTGCAGTCGCCGAAGGTTGCTTGCGTCGACTACTCCGCCGCGAAGGACGGCCGGCTGGTCGCCTACCGCTGGGGCGGGGAGCGGGAATTGGATGCGGCGCAGTTTGTGCAAGCGGGTTGAATCGAAACAGAAACTCAAGGAGAACGACATGGCCTACGTTGTCATGGTCGACGACAACTACCACCACCAGGACACGAGCTATCGCTACCAGCATGGCGAATTCGCCGATGCCTGTGTGGCGCTCGAACACTGCAAACAAATCGTCGATGCGGATCTGGACACAGAGCACACGCTGGGGATGTCGGCGCAGGCTCTGTGGGAGCAATACACGTGCTTTTGGGGAAGATCTGTTCATCCTCAGCGTGGATGTCACGCAGGTTCATTTCAGCGCCTGGGACTATGCGCGGGCGCGTTGCGCGCAGTTGTGCCCAATGCGGCAGGAAGAGTTGCTTCAGGGCCGAGCCGAGGGTTCGCCGGCAAGCCAGTCGAAGGCGGTCTGCGAGCCACCACAGCAATCCCGGATGAGTCCTCGCGGGAAAGCGATTTGGAATAGCCCGGCTGGACGCAGCCTGATGGCTGCAATGCTCGGCTCGAAGCCGATGGACAACACCGACAGGGCCACGGTCAATAGGCTGATGGAAAGCCCGGCGGCGGACGAGCCCGACGCCGGAACAGGCATTTCCAAGGCCTGATGCAGCGAATAGTTCGGTCGGCTCGGAATTGGTTTCGCCGTGCGCGTGGTGGCGTGCACTCAGAGCGGCGCGGCCCCGTTGTTCACTTGCGGTGGCCCGTTCGCGAAGTTGGCTCGCCGGACGAACACCACGGGCGGACTCTTGATCGCGACCAAGGCTTCCAATGGCTCCCAGCACTGCCCCGCGCCGTGAGGGCAGGTCAAGAGCTGCCAACCCCTTTGGCATTCCGGGTCACGATGTCGCGGCCGGTACGGGCCGCGACAATCACCCAATGACCCCACACACGCGCTTGCGCGCTGCCGACTCCCGCTACGCCTGGGTCCGCCTGCTGGTCTTGCTGGCGCTGATGACGATCGGCAGTGGCGCGATGTACGTGGTGTCGGTGGTGCTGCCGTCCGTGCAGGCCGAGTTCCACGTGGCGCGCGCCGATGCCTCGCTGCCCTACACGCTGATGATGGTCGGCTTCGGCCTGGGCGGCATCATGATGGGCCGGCTTGCCGACCGCTTCGGCGTGATGGTGGTGGTGCTGATCGGCGCGGTGGGCCTGGGCGCGGGCTTCATCGTCGCAGGCCGAGCCGACACGTTGATGGGCTTCGCCATCGCGCACGGCCTGCTGCTAGGCGCGCTGGGCAGCGCGGCCACCTTTGCACCCCTGGTTGCGGACACGTCACTTTGGTTCGTACGTCGTCGCGGCATCGCGGTGGCGATCTGCGCCAGCGGCAACTACCTGGCCGGCGCGGTGTGGCCGCCGATCGTGCAGCGCTTCGTCGAAACAGTGGGCTGGCGCCAGACCTACCTCGGCCTCGGCCTGTTCTGCTTCGTCACGATGGCACCACTGGCCTTGCTGCTGCGGCCCCGGCCGCCCACCGCCGTGGCGGCAGCCACGCCACAACAGGCGCGTGTCCAGCCTTCGACCCGGCCCTTCGGCCTGGCGCTGTGGCAGGCGCAGGCGCTACTTTGCGTGGCCGGCGTGGCGTGCTGCGTGGCGATGGCGATGCCGCAGGTGCACATCGTCGCGTACTGCGGTGACCTGGGCTACGGCGCGGCACGCGGGGCCGAGATGCTGTCGCTGATGCTGGCCTCGGGCATCGTCAGCCGGCTCGTCTCCGGCATGATCTGCGACCGCATCGGCGGCCTGCGCACGCTGTTGCTCGGCTCGGTGTTGCAGGGGCTGGCGCTGCTGCTCTTCCTGCCTTTCGACGGCCTGCTGTCGCTCTACGTGATCTCGGCGCTGTTCGGCCTGTTCCAGGGCGGCATCGTGCCGAGCTACGCGATCATCGTGCGTGAGCACTTTCCGGCCACCGAAGCCGGTGCCCGGGTCGGCACCGTGCTGATGGCCACGCTGTTCGGCATGGCACTGGGCGGCTGGATGTCGGGCAAGATCTTCGACCTGACCGGCTCCTACCACGCCGCCTTCATCAACGGCATCGGCTGGAACCTGCTGAACCTGTCGATCACGCTGTTTCTGCTGGGCCGGTGGCGCGGCGAACGCAAACGCCGGAGCGCCTTGCCAGGCCTTGCCTGAGCGCGGGTGCGAATGCACCCGCATCCACGCTTCAGTCTTCGATTTCCATCTGGTTCCACACGACGCTGCCGCCACCCAGGTCACCGCGCGCCTTGACCAGCGTGCCGGTCTTCACCGCCGCGTAGAAGCCCGCACGGCCGATCGAGACGTCGCTGGTGTTCTTGAACTCGCCGTCCGCGACGCTGGCGGTGCCGACCATGATCCCGAGCAGCGTCACGCTCGCCGAGCCCGCCACCGCCGACACCGGCGCCTGCAGGATCACGCGCGCATCCGAGGTGGCCGAGCGCCGCTCGATCTCGGTCGCGATTACGCTGTTGCCCGCACCCATGCGGCCACGAACACGCAGGTGGTTCGGCGCGGCCAGGTTGGCCAGCGCGGTGGCGCCGCCGTTGAACCGGGTCAGCGAATTCGCCTTGACCGTCACCCCTGGCAAACCGGCCAGCGTGAGCGAACCGCCGGCCACATTCACGCTCGCCACATCGGCCTCGAAGCGGACGTTGTCGCGCAGCGAGACCTTCACCGCCGTCAGCACGCCACCGCTGATCGCGCCTTCGGCCTCGACCTTGGTGCCCACCGTGATGTCGGCGAGCACGCCGCCCGAGAACACCGTGGACGATGTCGTCACCACCGCCTGGCTGCCGACGACGAAGCCGTTCGCGGCGGTGCTCGTCACGAAGCCCTCGACCTCGGACTCGGCCATCGCGTCCACATGCAAGCCACCGGGCTCGATCTTGCTGGCGGTGAGCGTGCCGCACACCGGGTTGCCGGCACAGGCGCTGCCCTTCACCTCCACCAGCTGCCCGTTCCAGGCGCCCGCCGGCATGTCGCTGACGAGCGCGCCGGCGTAAGTCACCACCAGCTTGCCGATGGCAAAGGATTGCGCGGCCGCGTTGTGGTTCATCACGAAGCCCTTCACCGCATACGGCGGCGTGGCCAGCGTGCTCTTCTTCTGGATGAAGCCGGCCGCGACCGTGCCGTCGGCAACGGCCTGGCCGTGCACTTCGACGTAGTCGCCCACGACCGGC
>CANJKD010000391.1 GCA_947474415.1 Burkholderiales bacterium
CAGACCTTCTTCATGGACGACGAGATCGCCGAGAGCTACCTGCTCGACTCGATCCTGACGCTGGTCGATGCCAAGCACGGCGACCAACAGCTGAACGACCGCCAGGAGGCGCGCCTCCAGGTGGGTTTCGCCGACCAGATCTTCATCAGCAAGACCGACCTGGTGGAAGGCACCGAAGTCGACGCGCTGATCCACCGCATCAAGCACATGAACCCGCGCGCCAAGCAGACGAAGGTCAACTTCGGCGACGTGCCGCTGGCCGAGGTGTTCGACCTGCGCGGCTTCAACCTGAACGCCAAGCTCGACATCGACCCGGAGTTCCTGAACACCGACGCGCATGCCCACGATGCCCATGCGCACCACGACCACGAGCACGACGAGCACTGCGACCACCCGCACCACCATGTGCACGACGACGACGTGAAGTCCTTCGTGTTCCGCGCCGACAAGGCCCTCAACCCGGCCAAGCTCGAAGACTTCCTGGGTGCGATCGTGCAGGTCTACGGCCCGAAGATGCTGCGCTACAAGGGCGTGCTGCACATGAAGGGCAGCGACCGCAAGGTGATCTTCCAGGGCGTGCACCAGCTGATGGGCAGCGACCTCGGCCCGAAGTGGGCACCCGGCGAGAAGAAGACCAGCAAGATGGTGTTCATCGGTATCGACCTGCCACGCGACGTGTTCCTGCAAGGCCTGGAAGGCTGCCTCGGGTAGGCGCGAGGCCGGGCACACCTGGGAGCGCCGGAGGGCCAGCCACGCGGCGCTTCGTTTCGTGCTGCATGCACGCGCGCAACATGACTACAATCCGCGGCGGCCGAAACCTGCCCTCTGCCTGAGGGTATAACCGTCGATGCGAGGAGACTCCCGTGACCAAGACACCGGCCCCTAAAGCGCCCGCCAGAAAAGCAGCCGTCAAGAATCCGGCCAGTTCGGCCCCAGCGGCCAAAGCCGTCAAGCCGTCCGCAAAGCCCGCTGTCAAGGCTGGCACGTTGAAACCTGCGGAAACGGCGGGGGCCCAGCATGCCCCCAAACCCGTCGTCGCCGCGAAACCGGCGGCCAAGACAAGCGCCCGACCAGTGGCCGCTCCTGCTCCCCGACCGCTCACCGTCGCATCGCCCGTCCCGCCCATGAAACTCGTCCCCCCCCCCACCCCTCTTGCAGCACTCGCCGCCGTGCCCGCCGTGCCGAAGAAGCTCTCGCGCAATGCCGCGAAGTACGCGGCCCCTGCGGTGCAGGCCCCGTTGCCCCCGCCCACGTCACGATTCGCCGACCGCTTTGCACCGCCCCGGCCCCCGACCCGTCAGATGAACAACATCGAGCTCGACACGCCGCGCCACGCCTACAAGTCAGACCCGAAGCTCGCCAATGCCTGGAAGGCCAAGGCCGGCCGCGAGCTGAGGGAACCTGAAATCATGGCGATGCCCGATTCGGAGTACATGAACGAGAAGCAGATCGACTTCTTTCGTTTCAAGTTGCAGACCCTGAAAGACGACCTTCTCAGCAACGCCGGTGAAACCACCGAGCACCTGCGCGAAGATACCTCGATCGTGCCCGACCCGGCCGACCGCGCCACCATCGAGGAAGAGCACGCGCTGGAACTGCGCACCCGCGACCGCGAGCGCAAGTTGCTGAAGAAGATTTCCCAATCCCTGACACGCCTCGACTCCGGCGAATACGGCTTCTGTGACGAAACCGGTGAACCGATCGGCTTGGGCCGGCTCATCGCCCGCCCCACCGCTACACTGTCTCTTGAAGCACAGCAGCGCCGCGAACTCAAGCAAAAGATGTTCGGCGACTGACTGCCGCCCGTCCAGCCCAACGCTGGCCAGCCCCACGCTCCAGCGAACTTCCCCAGATGTCGGAACCCAAAGACACGACGAGTTTCTTTCGCAAGGTCGTCAAGTTCGTGGCCAATCCCACCACGGATTGGGCGGAAATCGGTGTGCCGCTCGAAGAGGCTCGCGAGACCGAGTTCGCCAAAGGCGAATTGAAGGCGATGATCGAGCGCAAGCGGCGCAACGATTTCGTCCGCAAGCGCGAGTTCGACATGCTGCGCAAAGTGCGCCGCGAAGGGCTGACCAGCGAGCAACTCGCGGCCCTCGGCGGCTCGTCCCGCCTCGACGACTCCGAAGCACGCATCGCCGACAGCGGTGCCCGGCCCGACAGCGGTGTGAAGGCGAAGATCGACGAGATCGAACAACAGATGGTCGGCGACTCCTACGCCGGAACGCTGCGGCGGTCACCCGACTTCTACAACGCCCCCACCGAACCCGCGGCGATGAGCGCGACGCCGTCGCGCTCATCGCCTCTGGCCCCGCCCAACGGCGGCCGCGTCGAAGGCTTCATGACCGGGCGAGCGAACGAGGCCCTGCCCTCCGCCGCATCGGCCGCCGTGATGGGCGCGGGCCTGTCGCCGCTGACTTCGATCAGGCTCGACGTTGCTTCCATCGACTTCGGCAACCCGTTCGCGGTGGAGGCCGGTGACGTGTCGCACGACCCTGAACTCGATGAAGCAGTGATCGCCTTCGCGAACGCCGACTTCGAACAATGCGAGCAGGCGCTCGCCACGTTGACCGGCACCCACGGCCCGCGCGCCCAGCACGCCGAGACCTGGCTGGTGCTGTTCGACCTGTACCGCGCCATCGGCCAGCAGCACAAGTTCGAGAGCCTGGCGCTCGACTACGCGCAGCAGTTCGGCTGGTCGGCCCCGCAGTGGTTTTCGATGCCCAAGATGGTGGCCGAGGCGGCGAGTGAAGAGCGGCCGCGCTCGTCGCGCATCGAAGGCCAGGTGGGCTGGGTCTGCCCGGAGTATGTCGATGCCGACGCGGTCGCCAAGTTGGCGTCATTGGCCCTGCAGATGCCCCTGCCGTGGGTGTTCGACTGGGGTGCGCTGAACCGCATCGACGCCGAGGCCTGCAGCCGCCTGAGCGAGTTGTTCCGTGGCTGGATCCCGCAGCGGCTCGACATGCGCTGGCTCGGCGGCGAACGCCTTTTCACGGTGCTTGGCGAAGCCGCGCCCACCGGCGTGCGCGATGCCGACCCGGCCTTCTGGCAGGTGCGGCTCGACGCCCTGCGGATGGCGAACCGGCCTGACCAGTTCGATGAAGCCGCGATCGACTACTGCGTGACCTACGAAGTGTCGCCCCCGTCCTGGGAACCCGCGCGCTGCGAGGTGCGCGTGAGCGGTGCGGGCGCCAGCACGGCCACCCCGCCACTCTCGGTCGTGAGCGATGTGTCGACCAGCTTCCTGGAGTCGCGGCTGATCGAGGACACGACCCTGGTGCAGGTGGGCAGCGTCGAGTTGTCGGGCCAACTCGTGGGCGACATCGGCGTCACGTTGAGGAAGATGGACGCCGAACTCGGCGCCGCTACCATCGTGAAGGTGTCTTGTGCGCGGCTGATCCGGGTCGACTTCATCGCCGCCGGCGACCTGCTGAACTGGGTGCTGGCGCGGCGCAGCGAGAACCGCAGCGTCGCCTTCGTCGAAGCGCACCGCATCGTGGCGCTGTTCTTCGGTGCGATGGGCATCAACGAGCATGCGCAGGTGAAGGTCAGTAATATTTAGCCCCCGGGCTGCGGGTACGCAGCCACCCCCCGAGGGGGTCCGCCCCTGGCTTGGGGCGGCCCGGCGCTCAGGGGCGGCCGCTTCGTCGCAAACCGCCACCCCTGGTGCGCCTGCCCTTGACCTCTGCGCGATCGACCCTATCTTCATCTGATGGAAAA
>CANJKD010000392.1 GCA_947474415.1 Burkholderiales bacterium
AGCTTCGCCAACGTCAGCTACCACGTGCCCTACTTCCGCAACGTCAACGAATCGCACTGCCTGACCATCATCGATTTTTCGTGCGCCGGCATCGAGTCGGCGGGCATCGCTTCGCTCGCGCCCTTCGTCAACAACCTGCTCGACCGCGGCGCACCGATGCGCAACGTGGACCCCCAGCATGCGGCCGACTTCACACAGCCGCTGTCGCCGTTCATCAAGCTGTTCAAGCTGCTGACGCGGCGGCTGGCCTGAAATCAACGCTGCGGTGGCTTCGCGAGCGCGAACGCCACCAGCGCTGCCAGGCCCACCGCCGCCAGCACCAGCAGCACCTCGCGGTAACCCGCCACGGCCAGCAGCAGCCAGGCCGTGGCCAGCGGCGCGGTGGCGCGGGCGAACAGCGAGATGCCGCTCATCGCGCCGCTGATGCGGCCCACGTGTTCGCGCCCGAAGTACGCCGGCACCAGGCCACCGCGCACGATCGTGACCAGCCCGTTCGCCACGCCGAACAGCGCGGCGAAAACCAGCAGTGCTGCCGTCTGGTCGGCCAGCGCAAAGATCGCCAGCGACAGCGGCAGCCCGCTCAGCACCATCAGCCCCAACTTGCGCCGCGACACCCAGCGCCCGAAGCCGACATACGCAAGCCGCCCCGCCACCTGCGCCGGGCCGAACCAGACCACCACGGCCAGCGCCTGCGCCTCGCTGCGGCCCTTGGCCATGAAGGCCGGCATCATGTGCGCCCAGAGCGCGGCCTCGGCGAACGAGTACAGCGTGAAGGTGGCCGTGAGCAGCCAGAACGCGGGCTCGCGCAAAGCCTGGTGCAGCGTCGCGTCGTCGGCTTGCTGGTCGTCTCCTCCGTCGGCTTCCGCGTCGGCCGTGTCGCGGGGGGCGCTGGCCGCGGCACGCTGCGGTGTGCCGCGCAAGGCCCAGGCGTGCAAGGGCGCCACGCAGAAGATCAACACCCCGCCGATGGCTGCCAGCGCGCCGCGCCAATCGAACAGCGCGAGCAGGCCCGCCGAGGCGGGAAACGACAGCGTGCTGGCGAAGCCACCGACCAGCGTGAGCGCTGTGATGCCTTGCAGGTAGCGCTGCGGAAAGCGCTTCGTGAGCACGTTGAAGGCGGGTTCATAGAGCGTCATCGCCATCGACGCACCCAGCACCGCCCAGGCGGCGTAGAGCGCGGGCAGGCTGTTCACTTGCGACCAGCCGAGGAAGCCGGCGCCGGCCAGCAGCGCGCCATAGCTCATCACCGCGCGGCCGCGGCCGCGGTCGATGGCGGCGCCGACCACATAGGTGGCGCCGCCCCACACCGCCAGCCCGAGCGTGAAGGCGCCCATCATCTGCGGCTTGCTCCAGCCGAAAGCGCGCTGCATCGGCAACACGAACGACGAGAAGCTGTAGTACAGCGCGGCCCAGCACACCAGTTGCCCGGCGGCGAGTGCAGTGACCGTCGCGCGAAAACTGGGCGGGTTCATTCACGGGATTATCGGCAGCGTGGTTTGTCACGGCAGGGACAGAACAAAATGGCACGGTCGTGCTAAAACTGTCGATCACTTGAAAAGCTCGGAGACAAACCCGCCATGGACCTGACTTTCACCCCCGAAGAACAAGCCTTCCGCGAACAGATCCGCGGCTGGGTGGCGCAGAACCTGCCAAGGGACATCAGCCACAAGGTGCACAACGCGATGCGGCTCACGAAGGCGGATTTCCAGCGCTGGGCCGGCATCCTCGGCAAGGAGGGCTGGCATGGCTGGGGCTGGCCCAAGCAGTTCGGCGGGCCGGGCTGGAACGCGATCCAGAAGCACCTGTTCGAAGAGGAATGCGCCCTCGCCGGTGCTCCGCGCGTGATCCCGTTCGGCCCGGTGATGGTGGCGCCGGTGATCATGGCCTTCGGCACGCCGGCGCAGCAGCAGCGCTTCCTGCCCGACATCATGAGCGGCAAAGTCTGGTGGAGCCAGGGCTACAGCGAACCGGGCTCGGGTTCCGACCTGGCTTCGGTGAAGACCAAGGCCGAACGCAAAGGTGATTACTACCTCGTCAACGGCCAGAAGACCTGGACCACGCTCGGCCAGCACGGCGACTGGATCTTCTGCCTGGTGCGCACCAGCAACGAAGGCAAGCCGCAGACCGGCATCAGCTTCCTGCTGATCGACATGAAGAGCCCCGGCGTCTCGGTGCGGCCCATCATCACGATGGACGGCGAGCATGAGGTGAACGAGGTCTGGTTCACAGACGTCGAAGTGCCGGCCGACCAACTCGTCGGCGAAGAGAACAAGGGCTGGACGTATGCCAAACACCTGCTCGCCCACGAGCGCACCAACATCGCCGACGTGAACCGCGCGAAGCGTGAACTGGAGCGGCTGAAGCGCATCGCGCAGGCCGAGGGCGTGTACGACGACACGCGCTTCCGCGACGAGATCGCGAAACTCGAAGTCGACATCGTCGCGCTGGAAATGATGGTGCTGCGCGTGCTCAGCGCCGAGAAGAATGGCAAGCAAAGCCTGGACGTGGCCGGCCTGTTGAAGATTCGCGGCAGCGAGATCCAACAGCGCTACACCGAGCTGATGATGTTGGCCGCCGGCCCTTCGGCCGTGCCTTTCGTGGCCGAGGCGATGGAAGCCGGCTGGCAGGGCGACCACGTGGGCGCAGCCCATGTGGCGCCGCTTGCCGGCACCTACTTCAACATGCGCAAGACGACAATCTACGGCGGCTCGAACGAAGTTCAGAGAAATATCGTTGCCCAGACGGTCCTCGGCTAGCCGAGGGCCGTCTGCGCGATGCGCAGACGCACAGGATTGCGCCCATTCCCTGCCCCTTCCCTCCGAGAGGGAAGAGGTTCCAGTTTGACAGTTGACGAAACAGGCATTGAGGACTCTGACATGGACTTCGATTTTTCAGACGACCAGGAAATGCTGCGCGACACGGTGCGCAAATGGGTCGAGAAGGACTACACCTTCGAGCGCCGCCGCGCCATCGTCAAGGCCGGCGGCTTCTCGAAAGAAGCCTGGCGCGGCCTGGCCGATCTGGGCCTGCTCGGCCTGTACGTGCCCGAAGCGCAGGGCGGCATGGGCTTCGGCCCGGTCGACGCGATGGTGGTGATGGAAGAACTGGGCCGCGGCATCGTGATGGAGCCCTTTGCGGCCGTCTCGCTGGTCGCTGCCAGCCTGCTCACCGCCGGCCATACGCCTTCGGCCGCGCTGTGGTTGCAGGGCATCGCCGAGGGCAAGGAAATCGTCGTCCTCGCGCACCAGGAGCGCCGCGCGCGCTACCGGCTCGCGCATGTGGAAACCACCGCGACGAAGGTCGGCGGCACCTGGCAGCTCAGCGGCCTGAAGAGCGTGGTGCCGGCCGGTGCGCACGCGGGCGCGTTCATCGTGCCGGCGCGCGTCAGCGGCTCGGTCGACGACGCTGCGGGCATCGCGCTGTTCCTCGTCTCGAAGGGCGAGAAAGGCGTGGCGGTGCGCGGCTACCCGACGCAAGACGGCGCCTGCGCCGCCGAGCTGACGCTGACGGACGCCGATGCCATCGAACTGCTGCCAGCCGGCCCCGGGTTCGCCGCGCTGGAACACGCCATCGACATCGGCATCGCCGCACTGTGCGCCGAAGCGGTGGGTGCGATGGACAAGCTGTTCGCGGTCACCGTCGACTACATGAACACACGCAAGCAGTTCGGTGTGGTGATCGCCAGCTTCCAGGCGCTGAAGCACCGCGTGGCCG
>CANJKD010000393.1 GCA_947474415.1 Burkholderiales bacterium
ACCGGCCCGGGCAGCAACTGGCCGAGCGCGATGCCGACAACGATGCACAGGAACACCCAGACGGTGAGGTAGCGCTCGAAGACGCTCATCGGCGCGGGTGCGAGTGTGGGCAGGGGAAGGGCGTTGGTGTTCATGGGGTGTTGTGAGCAGTGGCCATCAGCTGCGGCCGATCTCGACCAGGGCGGCTTGGAGCGCCGTGCGCTCCATCGTCTTCAGTGACAAGGCCAGCAGTTGCAGCATGCGGTAGCCGATGGCCTGGCGTGTCAGCTCGAAAGCGCGACGCTTGCCTTCGTCTCCGCCTTCGGCGTTGGAGGGGTCGGGGTAGCCCCAGTGCACCTTGACCGGCTGGCCGCCTGTGCCACCAAAGAAGACAGGACAGGTTTCAGCTGCGGCGCTGTCGCATACCGTGATAATGATCGACAGCTCCGGCGCACCGGAGGCGCTGAATTCGTCCCAACTCTTGCTGCGGTAGGCACCGGTGTCGATGCCCGCACCCTTGAGCGCTTCGATGGCGAATGGATTGATGCGGCCACTCGGCGCACTGCCGGCACTGTGCGCCTTCACATCGAGGCCGAGCTTTTCAGCCCAGTGATTGAGCATTCCTTCGGACAGCACGCTGCGGGCCGAGTTGTGGGTGCAGAGAATCAGGACGTTCGTGGTCATCGGGTCATGCGCCTGTCTTGCCGATCTGGTCGATCTTGCTTTGCAAGGACATGCCGGCCAAAGAGTTCAGCGGCAGCGCCAGCATCAACTCGATGCGCCGCTTGAGCGTGATGGCGGTGGCCATGAAGGCCTTGGCCTTCTGCTCGTCGGTGCCTTGCACTGCGGCCGGATCAGGCACCCCCCAATGGGCAGTCATCGGTTGGCCGGACCAAACGGGGCACGTCTCACCGGCCGCGGTGTCGCAGACCGTGAACGCGAAGTCCAGGGCCGGGGCGCCGGGCCGTGCGAACTCGTCCCAACTTTTGCTGCGAAACCCGACCGACGGGATGTGCCAGGTGGCGAGTGTTTGCAGTGCGAACCGGTTGACGATGCCCGTCGGGTGGCTGCCCGCCGACGCAGCAGCAAAGCGTCCGGCGCCAAGGCGATTCATCAGGCCTTCGGCCATGATCGAGCGCGCCGAGTTGCCGGTGCAGATGAAGAGTACGTGGTAGACCTTGGCGCTCATCGGGTCTCGCTTTCAGCAGTTGGTGCAAGCGGCGTTCGGCACGAGCTCGCAAGCCGCGCCTTGGCAACAGTGCGCCGTGAGGTAGGCGAGCAAGTCGTTCATCTGTTCGATGGCCGGGCGGTAGATCAGGCTGCGGCCATCGCGTTCCTGCGACACGAGGTTGGCGTGCATCAGCTCCTTCAGGTGGAAGGACAGCGTGGAAGCGGGAACGCCGAGGGTGGCGGTGAGCGCGCCCGGCGTCAGGCCTTGCGGGCCGGCGCCGACCAAGGCCCGAAAGATGCGCAGGCGCATGGCTTGCGCGAGGGCAGCGAGCAAGGCGACGGCGGCTTGTTCTTCCATAATTCCAGTATCGTAGAAATATAGGATCGAGTCAACCGGCTTGCGCTCGACGCCGCTTCGTCAAACCACATCGACAGGCGCCACGATCACCCTCAGGTACCTCGCCATGACCGCCGGGTCGGAAACGCCCAGCCAGCGCGCCACTTCTTCCGGCGCCGTGCCGCGCCGCAGTTGCCGCAACGCAAAGGTGTGGCGCAGCCGGAAGCTGCCGCCGTCGACAGCGGTGATGCCGCAGGCCTGGATCACCGCTTTCGCTGCGTTGTACTGCGCCACCTTGCCCCAGGGTTTGCCGCTGGACTTGGTCGACGGGAACAGCATGGCGCCGGGAATGCCCTGCGCGCTGCGCACGCCCAGCCAGTGGCGCAGCAACTGACCGGCCCAGGGCGCCAGCGGCGTCTCGCGGGCTGGCGCATTGCCGTTGCCGTCGACGCGCAGCCTCCACGGCACGTGCTTCAGGCGGCCGCCATCGATGACCACATCGGGCAAGGTCAGCGCGCGCACTTCGCCGGGCGTGAGCCCCGCGCCGAGCATCAAGGCCACCGACGCCCGGTTGCGCACTTCCTGCCAGGGCTGGCCCTCGGTCGCCTTGCCGGGGCGCACGGCGGACAGGTAGGTCACGAGCTTCTTGGCTTCCGACGCGGGCAGGAATTCCAGCAACGGATCGGCGTCGGGCGAGTTCGCATAGCGGATGTCGGGCCGCGCCGCCATCAGTTCGGCTGCGGCGTGGCGCGACGGGCATGCTGCGCCCTGCATGCCTGTGGACAGCACGCGGTCAACCAGCCGCAGCAAGCGCCACGCATAGCGCACCGAGAGCTCGTCGGCGCCGCCGCGCGAATCAAGGTAGGCCTGCAGGTCAGCCGCACCGAGGTCGTCGAGCCGGATGCCCTTGCCAACCGCCCAGGCGGCGAGCGCCGACCACATGTGTTCGTAGACCTCGGCAGACGATTCACGCTGCAGGCGGCCGGCGCGCCCGCTCTGCGCCAGCCAGGTTTCGATCGCGCTGCGGTATTCCGCCGGGCTGGCCGTGGCGGCAGCTGCGGCTGCGGCAGGGTCGGGGAACAGGTCGAGGGTCATGGGGCAAGTCTATCAAATGAACTAACGCCAATCGATTGATCAGATGTTTGTTTCCCTTGTTGCTTGCTTTTATGTCGAAACGAGCCAAATGCGGTTAGTTCATTTACAAAGCGGCCTGGGCCAGGTTGCGCTAGATCAAAGGGGAGTCATTCTTCGGCCGAATCACACCGCCTCGGCGGTCTTCCGTGGCATCCTCGAAAGCGCGTCGTGGCCGGGGCGCCGGTTGCACCGCACACCAAGGATCACCACCATGTACGGCTTCACCACACTTTTGACCCACCTGAGCTTCGACCTTGCGCTTGAAAAAACCATCGCGGCCCTGAAAGCCGAAGGCTTCGGCGTGCTCAGTGACATCGACGTGCAGCACGCCATGAAGGAAAAGCTCGGCGCCGACATGCCCCCCTACCGGATTCTTGGCGCCTGCAACCCGCCGCTCGCCTACCAGGCTCTGCAGGCCGAACCCGACATCGGTCTGCTGTTGCCGTGCAATGTGATCGTGCGCGAAGAAAGCCCGGGCCGCATCGTGGTCGGTTTTCTCGACCCGCAGATCATGGTCAGCCTGGTGGGCAAAAGCGCGATGCAGCCGGTCGCTGACCAGGCCGAGCAGCGCTTGCGCCGCGTCTGCGCCAGCCTGGGTGGCAGCGCCGTCGCGTGAGGGCGGCGCCGGAGGCAGGCAGAAGCGGATCTGGCACCTGATGACGGCCCACGGCTGGCGCGCTGGCGTGCCGCGCCGTGCCGCACAGCGGCATCGAGCCGCAAAACGTTCTCGATCACCGTGAACGGGAACATGGCGCGGTCGTCGCTGTTCAGTTCGTTCGCACCGACGACGCATCGGGTGTGGGTGGGCCGCAGCACGTCACGGTTCAGCGGTTCACAACCTGCCACCGCTCACCACCGCGCGTTGTGAGGCCTGCCAATCGGGCTATCGCCGGCCAGGTCGGGGCGTCAACCGGTGTCATCACCGCGCCCTAGGGAAGGTCTGCATAAAGCCCGACCGAATGTGCTTGGTCAAAGCTCACGCGGCTGGGAAAATCACAGTCATGAAGCAAGCCGACCTGGGTCTGAACCTGACGACGAAGCGAACCCGCAAGCGCGAGTTTCTTGATGAGATGGAAC
>CANJKD010000394.1 GCA_947474415.1 Burkholderiales bacterium
GCATCGCCGCCGACAGCCCGCTGCTCGGCAACGCCAAAGGCCGGGTCGACTTCACGACCAAGGGCTTCGCCGTGGTTGGCGCCAGCGCCCGCATGCTCGGTGGCGACCTGAGCTTCGAAGGTAGCGCCATGCCCGATGGTTCGGTGCGCCTGAACGGCCAGGGCGTGGCCAGCGCCGAGGGCCTGCGCCGCGCCAGCGAGTTCGGCCAGCTCGCACGCATTGCCGGCGCGTTGAGCGGGCAGGCGGCCTACCGCGCCAGCCTCGGTTTCGTGCACGGTGTGACCGAACTCACCGTCACCAGCAACCTCGTCGGCATGGCGGTCAACCTGCCGGCACCACTGGCCAAGGCGGCCGATGTGCCCCTGGCGATGCGCTACCAGAACAGCCTCGACCCGGGCTCGTTGGTGGCCGGCCAGACATTGCGCGACACCTTGCGCTTCGAGCTCGGCACGCTCGTGCAGGCCCAGTACCAGCGCGACATTTCCACCGACGTGCCGCGCGTGTTGCGTGGCGGTGTGGGCGTGATGGAACCGGCACCGCAGCCGGCGGTGGGCGTGGCCGCGAGCGTCAATCTGAAGAGCCTGGCCACCGACGAATGGGAGGCCGTGGCCGACAAGCTGGTCGGCCCCGCCGACCCGCGCGATGCCCGTGAAACGCCTGACGCTAGCGCCAAGGCCGGCTACGCGCCCGACACGATCGCCTTGCGCGTGCAGGATTTGAACGTCGGTTCGCGGCGCTTGACGCACGTGGTGGCCGGCGTGTCGCAAGACGCTGGCAGCTGGCGCGTAAATGTCGATGCCGATCAGTTGAACGGTTATGTTGAATACCGGCCACCCGCAGCCCGGGGTGCGCCTAGGGCCACGGGTGCTGCGGGCGCTGCCGGGCGCGTGTACGCGCGGCTGTCGCGGCTGTCGCTGCCGAAGAGCGATGTCGAGCAGGTAGAGAGCCTGCTCGACCAGCAGCCCGCCAGCGTGCCCGCGCTCGATGTGGTGGTCGAAGACTTCGAGCTGCGCGGCAAGCGGCTCGGTCGAGTCGAGGTCGAGGCCGTGAACCGCGTCACCGGCCAGGGCCGTGATGCGCTGCGCGACTGGCAGCTCTCGAAGTTCAACATCACCACGCCCGAAGCGCAGCTCACGGCTTCGGGGCACTGGTCGGCCGTGGGGGCGGCCTCGCCGCGCGGTGCGGCGCAGCGGCGCGCGGTAATGGACTTCAAGCTCGTGCTCGCCGACGGTGGCGCGCTGCTCGACCGGCTCGGCACGCCGAAGGTGATTCGCGGTGGCAAGGGGCAGCTTTCGGGCCAGGTCGGCTGGCTCGGCTCACCGCTCGCGCTCGACATCCCGAGCCTGTCGGGCCAGGTCAATGTGGCCATCGAGGCGGGCCAGTTTCTGAAGGCCGATCCGGGCGCGGCGCGCTTGCTGGGCGTGCTCAATCTGCAGTCGCTGCCGCGCCGTTTGTCGCTCGATTTTCGCGACCTGTTCCAGGAGGGCTTCGCGTTCGACAACGTCACCGGCGACCTGACGATCACGCAAGGCGTGGCCCAGACCAACAACCTGCGCATGCGTGGCGTGCAGGCCGCAGTGCTGATGGAAGGGCACGCCGACATCGCCCGCGAGACACAGGACTTGCGCGTGATCGTGGTGCCCGAGATCAACGCCGGCACCGCCGCGCTCGCCTATGCTGTGATCAACCCCGCCATCGGCCTCGGCGCGTTCCTGGCGCAGGCCTTGTTGAAGAAGCCGTTGACGGCGGCCGGCACGCGCGAGTTCCATGTGAGCGGCCCGTGGGCCGACCCGCAGGTCGAGCCGGTGAAGCGCAAGCTGACCGATGAAGTGCCGTCCGTGGATGCACCCGTATCATCGCCGGCACCGGCGAAGAACCCCTGACATCAGTGTCAGCCCTTGACCGAGAGGCGTTCGATGAAGATTGCGGCCGTACAGATGGTTTCCACGACAAGCGTGGCGGGCAACCTGGCCGCCGCAGGCCGGCTCATCGACGAGGCGGGATGCGGCGGCGCGCAACTCGTCGTGCTGCCCGAATACTTCTGCCTGATGGGCCGCGCCGACCGCGACAAGCTCGCCGTGGCCGAGGCGCCAGGCGACGGCCCGATTCAGGCGATGCTGTCGCAGGCGGCGCGCGAACACGGCGTCTGGCTGATCGGTGGCACGCTGCCGATCGCCACCGACGACCCCGACCGCGTGCTCAACTCGAACTGCGTCTACGCACCCGATGGCGCGCTGGCGGCGCGCTACGACAAGATCCACCTGTTCCGCTACGACAACGGCAGCGAGCGCTACGACGAAGGTTGCGCGATCCGCGCCGGTGATGTGCCGACCGCATTCCAGGCCGGCACAAGCCGCATCGGCCTGAGCGTCTGCTACGACCTGCGCTTCCCCGAGCTGTACCGCCAGTTGATGTTCACGCCGGGCGAGCCGCCCTGCGACCTGCTCTCGGTGCCGGCCGCGTTCACGCACACCACCGGCCTGGTGCACTGGGAACTGCTGCTGCGCGCGCGTGCCGTGGAGAACCAGTGTTATGTGATCGCCGCCGCGCAAGGCGGCCTTCACGAAAACGGCCGCCGCACCTTCGGCCACAGCATGGTTGTCGACCCGTGGGGCCAGGTGATCGGCGTGCTGCCCGAAGGCGAGGGCGTGGTGTTCGCCGAGATCGATCCGGCCCGCATCGCATCGGTGCGCATGCAGTTGCCGGCGCTGGAACACCGGCGCTTGGCTGGCGGGGTCACGGAGGATCGCGGGCGCGTGAGCCTTTGATGAGATGGAGCAGCAAGAGGCCCGGACGCTGACGGTTTCCGGCGCGGAACGCCGCTTCGAGGCTCGCCGGTTGAACGTCCGCCGTGGACTGGCTGCTGGCGCTGCGGCTCGCGCCGGTTTGCAGGGAACAGCAGGCATTCGCCGTTCCGCGACACGATTCGCAGGGTTCCGGCGTCACCCGATTGCTACGGACTCGGCGGCGGCTTGTGTCCCTGGGCCAGCTCAATGTGCCACTGCGCCCCGAAACCCTGTGGCCACGAAATGCGGCGGGCAGGGCAGAGGACCCGGCTCAGCCTTGGCTGGGCTTCGATTCCGCGATGAAGCTCTCGAGCAGCCGCTTCAGCTGGCTGGTCTTTCGCGGCCCAAGCGCTTCTTCGATCACGTCGTGGTGTGCATCGACGCGTTGCTTCAGGCGCACAACCGTTTCCAGACCCAGATCGCTGATGTAGACCAGCACACGACGGTTGTCGCCGGGATCGGCGGCGCGCTGGACGACGCCGCGGCTGACGAGTTTGTCGATGTTCTTGGTGAGTGCGGGGCCGTTCATCAGCACACGTTCGGCGAGTTCGCCCATCGACCGACCGTGCTCATCGGAAAGCACCTGCAGGATGCGCCAGTGTTCTTCATTGAACTGCTCGTCACCGATGGCCTGACCCAGCCCAATTCGCATATGGCGATGGGCCGATGTCAGGAGAAAGGCGAGATACTGAGAGATGTCTTGCTCGGCCATCGGGTGTTTAACCATGCTCGCCTATTGTATGCTCCAATCCGTTCCGAGGAAAGCAGTTGCGACGGCTTCAATTCCTAGGGAAGGTCTGCATAAAGCCCGACCGAATGTGCTTGGTCAAAGCTCACGCGGCTGGGAAAATCACAGTCATGAAGCAAGCCGACCTGGGTCTGAACCTGACGACGAAGCGAACCCGCA
>CANJKD010000395.1 GCA_947474415.1 Burkholderiales bacterium
CGTCTCCTTGGGCAAGTCGGCGGGCGCGAGGTTGACCGTGATCCGCTTGTTGCCGGGGAACTCCAGGCCGCTGTTCTGCAACGCGGAACGCACCCGCTCGCGCGCCTCTTTCACCTCGACATCGGCCAACCCGACCAGCGTGAAACTGGGCAAACCGTTCGCCAGGTGCACCTCGACCGTGACCTCCGCCGCCTCCAGGGCATGCAAGGCGCGGCTGTGAACGACGGCAAGCGACATGTGCGGTCTCGGGCAAGGAACGGCGCCAGCCGGGCGTTCGGCGCGACGCGTGCATTGTGCAGTGCGGCTTGCCGTCGCCTTCACGCCAACGACGCACCACTTTCGTGCAATCGATGTTCGCGCATTGAAATGGTGCAGTCAAATGCAGTCATGGGCTGCGCGGGCCCAATCGCAGCCGTAACGGCTCGCAAGCCTGCTGGCACACATCCTGCAGATCAGTGACCGACCCGATTTCTACCCCAACCGACCCATTGGAGCCCCAAGCATGAATAAATCGATCCTGATCCTCGGCATTGCCTCGCTGCTGAACGTTGCTGCCCACGCCGCAGACGCCCCTGCGGCAGCAGCGCCGGCCGAGCCCGAGGCCAGCCCGCTGTCGTTCAACGTCGGGGTGTTTTCCGACTACCGTTACCGCGGCATTTCGCAAACCCGCCTGAAGCCCGCCATTCAGGCGGGAGTCGACTACGCGTCGCCGGCCGGCTTATACATCGGCGCCTGGGCGTCGAACATCAAATGGATCAAGGACGCCGGCGGTGAATCCAACGTCGAAATCGACCTGTACGGCGGCTACAAGGGCGAGATCACCAAGGACCTGACGTTCGACGTGGGCGTGCTGACGTACCAGTATCCGAAGAACCACCTTGCCACCAGCGCCAACACCACCGAAATCTACGGTGCACTGACCTATGGCCCGGCAACGCTGAAGTATTCGCACAGCGTGACCAACCTGTTCGGTTTCGCGGACAGCAAGAACAGCGGCTATGTCGACCTGAGTGCCAGCTTCGACGTCGGCACCGGCATCATGCTGTTGCCTCACGTCGGCTATCAGAAGGTCGCAGGCGACGGCAACAGCGACTTCTCGTACACCGACTACTCGTTCACCATCGGCAAGGACTTCTCCGGCTTCTTCCTGAGCGCGGCCGTCGTGGGCACGAGCACCAAGTCGCCCGGTGGCACGGCCGCCTATGCCTCGCCGGCCAATGGCAAGGATCTGGGCCGCGCCGCCCTCGTCGTCGGCGTCAAGAAGACGTTCTGAATCCCAACCTGGAGAACTGCCATGAAGATGGTGACTGCGATCGTCAAGCCGTTCAAGCTCGATGAAGTTCGTGAAGCCCTCAGCGCCATCGGCGTGCAGGGCATCACGGTGACCGAAGTCAAGGGCTTCGGCCGCCAGAAGGGCCATACCGAGTTGTACCGCGGCGCGGAATACGTGGTCGACTTCCTGCCCAAGGTGAAGATCGAAGCCGCCGTCGACGATGCCCTCGTCGACCGCGTCATCGAGGCCATCGAAAGCGCCGCACGCACCGGCAAGATCGGCGACGGCAAGGTGTTCGTGTCGACGCTGGAGCAAGTGGTTCGAATCCGCACCGGCGAGACCGGCAAAGACGCTCTGTAATGCACAGGAACGAGACAACCATGAGAAAACTGATTTCAATCCTCGCCCTGGGCCTCGCGGGCCTTTCCGGCACCGCCTTCGCCGAGGATGCCGCGTCTGCACCCGCGGCAGCTTCGGCGCCCGCCGACACGGCGGCAGCAGCCGCGCCTGCCGCAGCGGCGGCACCGACGGCACCGGCAGCACCTGCGGCCTCGGGCGCAGCCGGAGCCGCTTCGGCGCCCGCCGCAGCGGCTTCCACACCGGTTGCCAACAAGGGCGACACGGCCTGGATGATTGTGGCCACCGCGTTCGTCATCATGATGTCGATTCCCGGCCTGGCCCTGTTCTACGGCGGCCTGGTGCGCAGCAAGAACATGCTGTCGGTGCTGATGCAGGTGATGGTCACGTTCTCGATGATCGTGATCCTGTGGTGCGTGTACGGCTACAGCCTGGCGTTCACCGAGGGCAACGCCTTCATCGGCGGCTTCGACCGGCTCTTCATGAAGGGCTTGTTCGATCCGGCGACCGGTACGTTCGCGATGGCTGCCACCTTCAGCAAGGGGGTCTACATTCCCGAGCTGCTGTTCATGGCATTCCAGGCGACCTTCGCAGCCATCACCTGCTGCCTGATCGTCGGTGCCTTCGCCGAGCGCGCGAAGTTCTCCGCGGTGCTGGCCTTCATGGCACTGTGGTTCACGTTCAGCTACACACCGATCGCCCACATGGTCTGGTTCTGGATGGGTCCGGACGCTTACGGCAGCAAGGAGGTCGTCGACGCGATGAACGCCAAGGCCGGCTACCTGTGGCAGATGGGTGCGCTCGACTTCGCGGGCGGCACCGTTGTGCACGTCAACGCCGCCGTGGCGGGCCTGGTGGGCGCCTACATGATCGGCAAGCGGGTCGGCTACGGCAAGGAAGCGCTCACGCCGCACTCGCTGACGTTGACCATGGTCGGCGCAGCGCTGCTGTGGGTGGGCTGGTTCGGCTTCAATGCCGGCTCGGCGCTCGAAGCCAACGGCACGGCGGTGCTCGCCTTCATGAACACCTTTTCAGCCACCGCTGCAGCGGTGCTGGCCTGGTGCATCGGTGAAACGCTGATGAAGGGCAAGGCCTCGATGCTCGGTGCTGCTTCGGGCGCGGTGGCGGGCCTGGTGGCCATCACGCCGGCTTGCGGCAACGTCGGCCTGATGGCGGCGATCGTGATCGGTTTCATCGCCGGCTTCGCCTGCCTTTGGGGTGTGACGGGCCTGAAGAAGCTGCTCGGCGCCGATGACTCGCTCGACGTGTTCGGTGTGCACGGTGTTGGCGGTATCGTCGGCGCGCTGTTGACCGGCGTGTTTCATGCACAGTCGCTCGGTGGCCCCGGCATGGTGCCCGACTGGACCACGGCCGCGATGGCAACCAACCCCGACGGCATCCTCGCCCAGGTGTTGATTCAAGCCAAGGCGGTGGGTGTGACCATTCTGTGGTCGGGCGTGGTCTCGTTCGTGGCCTACTTCATCGTCGACAAGGTCATCGGCCTGCGGGTCAACGAAGAAGACGAACGCGAAGGCCTGGACATCAGCTCGCACGGCGAGACGGCCTACCACAACTAGTGCTTCGCTGGAAGCGATAGCGGGGTCGCCCTGGGCGATCCCTCCCCCCGGGGTAAGGGCCGCTGCTGCGGCCCTTTTTTTTGTATCGCGCGGTTCCCAGTTGTAGGCTTGCGGTGTCCCGGCCCAACCCCACGTGCATAGAATCTCTGACCCGTGCACCCGTACGGCTTTCCCTCTCCGGGCTCCGCCATGGTTCCTCACCTCGTCACCGCCCTCACCGGCCCGATCAACGAACTGGAGCAGCGCGTCCTTGAATCGCTACCCGCCATCGAGCGCTGGTTCCGGCTCGAATGGATGGAGCACACGCCGCCGTTCTACACGTCGGTCGACCTGCGCAATGCGGGCTTCAAGCTCGCCCCGGTGGACACCAACCTGTTTCCCGGCGGCTTCAACAACCTGACGCCCGAGATGCTGCCACTGGCGGTGCAGGCGGCCATGGCGGTGATCGAGAAGATCTGCCCCGAAGC
>CANJKD010000396.1 GCA_947474415.1 Burkholderiales bacterium
GTGTTCTCGAAACAGCTCGATGAACCCACGGTGGCGCGCATCCTCGGCGTGATGGGCATCGTCAGTACTGGCTTCCTCCTCTTCACGCTGTTCACCTCGAACCCGTTCACGCGCCTGCTGCCGGCCGCTCCCGATGGGCAAGACCTGACGCCGCTGCTGCAAGACCCCGGCATGGTGATCCATCCGCCGATGCTTTACATGGGCTATGTGGGTTTCGTCGTCGCATTTGCGTTCGCCATTGCCGCGCTGCTCGCGGGCCGGCTCGACGCCGCCTGGGCGCGCTGGTCACGCCCCTGGACCACGGTGGCGTGGTGCTTCCTGACCTGCGGCATCGCGCTTGGCAGCTTCTGGGCCTACTACGTGCTGGGCTGGGGCGGCTGGTGGTTCTGGGACCCGGTTGAAAACGCCTCGCTGATGCCCTGGTTCGCCGGCACCGCGCTGATGCATTCGCTGTCGGTCACCGAGAAGCGCGGCGGCTTCAAGATGTGGACCGCGCTGCTCGCCATCGTCACCTTCTCGCTCTCGTTGCTCGGCACCTTCATCGTGCGTTCCGGCGTGTTGACGTCGGTGCACGCCTTCGCCAGCGACCCGACGCGCGGCGTCTTCATCCTGAGCTTCCTGGCCTTCGTGATCGGTGGTTCGCTGGCGCTGTTCGCGTGGCGCGCGCCAAAGGTCGGCGTGGGCGCGGCCTTTGAGCCGGTGTCGCGCGAGGCCATGCTGCTCGCCAACAACGTGCTGCTGCTCGTGGCCTGCGCTGCCGTGATGCTGGGCACGCTGTACCCGCTGGTGATCGATGCGCTGGGCTTCGGAAAGCTCTCGGTCGGTCCGCCCTACTTCAATGCGGTGTTCGTGCCGTTGATGGCCCCAGCCCTGTTCCTGATGGGCGTGGGCCCGATGACGCGCTGGCGCAAGGCCGGCGCCATCGACCTGGCGAAGCGGCTGCGCTGGGCCGGCGCCGTGAGCCTAGCCGCCGCGCTGGTCGCACCGCTGTTGCTCGGCCACTGGACGCCGATGATCGGCTTCGGCCTGCTGCTCGCTGCGTGGATCGCCAGCACCGCCGTGCTGAACCTGTTCACCCGCCTGCGTGACCACCCGGCCGCCGGTTGGGCGCAGCGCCTGCGGGCGCAACCCGGCAGCTACTACGGCATGCTGCTGGCGCACTTCGGCGTGGCGGTGTTCATCGTCGGCGTCACCATCGTCGGCGGCTACGCGGTCGAGAAAGACGTGCGCATGGAGCCGGGCGACACCGTTGAGGTTGGCGGTTATGTGTTCCGCCTCGAACGCATGAGCGAGCGCCGCGGCCCGAACTACACCGCCATCCGCGCCACGCTGAGCGTGAGCGACAACGGCCGTCCGTTGTCTGAGCTGAACCCCGAACGCCGCGTCTACACCGTGACCCGCACGCCGCTCACCGAAACCGCCATTGATCGCGGGTTCACACGCGACCTGTACGTCGCGCTCGGCGAGCCCGTCAGCGCCACCGCCTGGGGCATGCGCCTGTACTACAAGCCGATGGTCGGCTGGATCTGGGGCGGCTGCCTGCTGATGGCGCTGGGCGGCCTGCTGGCCGTGCTCGACCGCCGCTACCGCGCGGCCCGCAAGACCGTGGCCGAACGCACGCCGCCGGCCGCACCTGGGATAGGCGGCCGTGTTCCGCAACCTGCCCTGGTCGCCAGCACGGGCGGCGCGGCGAAGGCGGTCGCAATCGGGGCAACGGCGGCCGGGGCAACAGGGGGATGAAACGCTACCTCATCCCCTTGCTGGTCTTCCTGGTTCTGATCGGCTTTCTCGCCGTGGGCTTGAACCTGAAACCACGTGAAATCCCCTCACCCTTGGTCGGCAAGCAAGCGCCCGTTTTCAGCCTGCCGACGCTGGCCGCGCCGGGCAAGTTGCTGTCATCACAAGACTTGCGCGGCAAGGTCTGGGTGCTCAACGTATGGGCCTCGTGGTGTGTGGCCTGCCGCGAGGAACACGCGCTGATGGTCGAATTGGCGAAGCAGAACGTGGTGCCCATCTACGGCCTGAACTACAAGGACAAACGTGACGATGCCTTGGCCTGGCTGAACCGGTTCGGCAACCCGTATGCCAACTCTCTGTCAGACACCGAGGGGCTGGTGGGCATTGACTACGGCGTCTACGGCGTGCCCGAAACCTTCGTCATTGACAAGGCCGGCGTGATCCGCCACAAGATCATCGGCCCGGTGACATCAGAGACGGTTCGCGATGTGCTGCTGCCCCTTGTGGCGAAGCTGAATTCGTGAGCATGGCGAATGACTGAAATCATGCGCAAGACGCTGGCCATGATGGTGTGCATCGTGATGCTGGCGGCCGCGAGCCTGGGGGCGCGCGCGAAAGACGCCCTGCCCTTGTCTGCCGACCCCGCCCTCGAAGCGCGCGTGATGGCCGTGGCCGAAGAGCTCCGCTGCCTTGTCTGCCAGAACGAGACCATCGCCGCATCTCAGGCCGATCTGGCCGTCGACCTGCGCAAGCAGATCCGCATCAAGCTGCAGCAGGGCCAGACCGAAGCGCAGATCCTCGACTTCATGGTGGCGCGCTACGGCGAGTTCGTGCGCTACCGGCCGGCGCTGAATGCCGGCACCGTGCTGTTGTGGGTCGGCCCGTTCGGGCTGCTTGTGGTGGCGGGTGCCGTGCTCACGATGAACATCCGGCAGCGGCGGCGGCTCGGCGCTGCACTACCGCCTTTGAATGAGGCCGAGACACAGCGCCTGAATGCGCTGCTCGGCGAAGCCGATGCGGCTGGAGCCTCGAGGCCATGATGATGTTCTGGATCGGAGTGGCGGGCCTGGTGCTGCTCGCGTGGTTGATGGTGTGGCCGGCGTGGTGGACTCATGCGGTGCCGCCCGATTCGCACGGCGCGAACCTCAAGAACCTGGCGCCGGTGGCCATCCTCGGCGAGCAGTTGGCGGCGCTGGATCGCGATCTCGCGGCCGGCCTGCTCGACGCGCAGCAACACGAGCAGGCGAAGCGCGAAATACAGCACCGGCTGCTCGATGAATCGGGGGCGAATGTGATCCTCCCCGCCACTGCCGGCTCACGCAAGGCCGTGCTGTCCATTGGCCTGGCCGTGCCGGTGTTCGCATTGCTGGTCTATGGTGCGATCGGCAATCCGGCCGGCTTGGCGCCGGCGTCTGGGGCAGGCAAAGCGTCCGAGGTCACGCCCGAGGCCGTCGAGGCGATGCTGGTGAAGCTGGCCGGGCGCATGGAAACCGGCACGGGCAACCCCGCTTCCGACCGGCAAGGCTGGACCATGCTCGCCCGCTCGTATGCGGTACTGCAGCGGTTCGCTGAATCTGACCGCGCTTACGCCCGCGCTATTGCGCTCGCGCCCGACGACCCGCAACTGCTCGCCGACCGCGCCGATGTGCTTGCCGTGCTGCAGGGCCAGAGCATGGCCGGCGAACCTGACCGTCTGGTCGCGAAAGCGTTGCAGATCGACCCCCGCCATTTGAAAGCCCTGGCGCTCGCCGGCAGTTCGGCCTACCAGCGCAAGGACTTCGCTGCAGCGCGCGGCTACTGGCAGCAGGCCCGCGAACTCGCCCCCGCCGGGGGGGGTGTCCGCGGCCGACATGGACCGCAGCCTGGTTGAAGTGGCGAGTGTCGCCGGCCCTGCGGCCTCGCAGGTGCCAAACACGGTAGCGATA
>CANJKD010000397.1 GCA_947474415.1 Burkholderiales bacterium
CGCCATGGCCTTCACGATCGGCAAGTACGGCGTGGCCTCGCTGCTGTCGCTGGGGGCGCTGATGGCCACCTTCTACGCCACGTGCCTGGTCTTCATCTTCGTCGTGCTCGGCAGCATCGCCAGGGTGAACGGCTGCTCGATCTGGAAGTTCATCAAGTACATCAGGGAGCAACTGCTGATCGTGCTCGGCACCTCGTCGAGCGAATCGGTGTTGCCGCGCATGATGGCCAAGATGGAGAACCTGGGGGCGAAGAAGTCGGTCGTCGGGCTGATGATCCCGACCGGCTATTCGTCCAACCTCGACGGCCCCTCCATCTACCTGACGATGGCGGCGGTGTTCATCGCCCTGGCCACCAACACGCCGATGACGATCACCCAGCAGATCACGCTGCTGCTGGTTCTGCTGCTGACCTCGAAGGGAGCGACCGGTGCCACCGGCAGCGGCTTCATCTTGCGGGCGGCGACACTGTCGGCCGTGGGCCACGTGCCGGTGGCCGGGCTGGCGCTGATCCGGGGCATCGACCGCTTCAAGTCGGAGGCGCGCGCCCTGACCAACCTGATCGGCAACGGCGTGGCCACCATCGTGGCCGCGAAATGGACCGGTGACCTCGACACCGAACCCCCGCAGCGGCAACTCGACAGCGAGACCGGTGCCGATGCGCCCGAACAGACGCTCGACCAGAGCCATGCCCACATGCCGGCCACCGCCGCGCGCCAGGGCCTGCGGTAAACGCAATTTCCAACATCCGCAAAACCCACGAGACGTACGTATTCCACAACCATAAACGAGGAGTTCGGCAAGGCCGTGGCCGAGGCGCAGGGCCGGCTGGGCGCCATCGGCATCCTGGTCAACAACGCCGGCATCACCCGCGACATGACCTTCAAGAAGATGGACAAGGTGAACTGGGACATGGTGATGCGCACCAACCTCGACAGCCTGTTCAACATGACCAAGCAGGTTGCCGACGGCATGGTCGAGCACGGCTGGGGCCGCATCATCAACGTGTCGTCGGTGAAGGGCTCGAAGGGGGCGTTCGGCCAGACCAACTATTCCGCCGCGAAGGCGGGCGTGCACGGCTTCACGAAGGCGCTGGCACTGGAAGTGGCGAAGAAGAACGTCACCGTCAACACGCTCTCGCCGGGCTACATCGGCACGAAGATGGTGATGGCAATTCCGAAGGAAGTGCTCGACAGCTAGATCGTGCCGCAGATCCCGGTCGGCCGGCTCGGCAAGCCCGAAGAAGTGGCCGGGCTGGTGATCTACCTCGCGTCTGAGGAAACCGCCTTCCTGACCCGCGCCAACATCGCCATCAACGGCGGCCAGCACATGCAATAGGAATTTAGGCCCCTCGGCCGACGGGTACGCCGGCCGATCCCCCGAGGGGATGCGGACCGGCCGAGGTCCACGAAGTGGGCCCCTTCGTGGCCCATAGCGGCCCGGCGCTCGGCCCGCAGCCGCTTTGAACAACCACCAGGAAGGATCAGCACATGATGAAGTCAGGGATCGATTAAGACGCCATCGCCAAGATGTTCGCCGAAGCCAGCACCAAGCAGGGCGAGGCGCTGCGCAAGTCGGTCAGCGAGGCCGCGCTGAAGGCCTTGCAGGGCCGCGAACTGACCATGGAAAACATCAAGAAGGTGCTGAAGACCGTCGCCCAGGCGGCCTCGGCCGGTGCGGCACAGAACAGCGCCAGCCCGGTCGATGTGGAAGCCATGCTGACCGAGGCCTTCGCCGGCATGGACGGCGCGCTGCTGCAGGCCGTGGAAGCCAACCGCAAAGCCTTGCAGCAGTTCGTCGACCCGGGCGCGGGCCTGTCCGACAAGCCGCCGAAGAGCGCGCTGGCGAACATCGAAAAGATGGAAGACATGTGCTTCGACACCGTCGGCAAGGCCACGCAGGGCAGCCGCGCCGCGCTGCCCGGCCCGTGGGAACACGTGCTCGGCGCGATGAAGGTCAAGGGCACCGAAACCGGCGCGCAGGCCACCCAGACCGTGGAAGCGCTGATGGCGCAAACCCGCACCGCCCTGCGCGACGGCCGCACTGCCGGCGCCAAAGTAGCGCAGGCGATGCTCGACAGTTATGCCGCGCTGGTCAGCGGCGTACTGATCGGCATGTCGGAAGGGCTGCAATCGACCCGGGCGGCTGCGCCGGTCGAAGCCAAGCCGAAGAAGAAATAGTCGAGCGGTCAGCGCGTTCAGGCGCTGGTCAGAAATCATCGGCGAGCGCTTCAATCGCAATGCGCTGCTGGCGCAAAACCCGGCGCGCGCGCCTGCCGCCATCGCAGTCGTCCAGGGCATCGGGTTTGTCGACGGCGCCCAGCGCGTGCTGTCGCTGAGGGTCAGGGCCAGAAAGGCCTGGGTGCTTGCAGGTCAGACCTCGCGCAGGGCCGCCCCGAGGGTGGGCTGCGCCCCGTTGGGGGAAGTGAACGCCGTGAGCATGGGGGTTGGCATTTCGGCTCCGGTGTGGCCCCAGGGCCTACCGCAATCGTTGTGCCATCCGCGCTGCCACGCTGAGTCTTTGAAAACCCGAGGGGTTCACGAACGGGTCGGGCTTGTCTCGATTGTTGGGTTGCAGACACCCAAGCCATGCGCGACACGCCGCGTCGCCGGGCCCTGGCACTTGATCAGCCTGGGCCGGCCTGCCCTGCGCACGTTGCCGTCTGCCCGGCAGCCACCGCCTTGAGCGCGCTGGCAATGGCATCGGCCAGTTGGGCGGCCGCTTGCTGATGGCCCTTGGCCAGCGCCAGATAGCCGCCGGCCGCCAGCGCCTGCACGAACTCCCCCCGGCAGCGCAGCGGCGCCGCGCCTTCGGCATCTGAAGCCAGGGTCCAGGTCCCTTCAATGCGCGCCTCGCGGCCGGGGACTGAGTCGAAGCGCTGCACGTCGATGCGGATGCGCCAACGCCTGCCCGGTGCGGCCGAAGCGGCCGGCGCGCCGACCACTTGCGTGAGCCGGTCCGTGACAGCGGCACGTACCTCGTCGCCGAGCGGTGCGATCCAGCGTTCCTGCTCCAGCACGGCCAGGCTGCCATCGACGGTTCGCACCACCCACTGCGGCTGGTCGACGCCGGCCGGAATGGCAACCGGCAGCAGTTCCCACCCCAGCGAGCCGGCGGCCACCACGGGCCGCGCGGTGGTTGATACTGCCGGCATCAGGCTGTGATAACGCGGTGGCTGCGCCGCACCGCAGCCCGCCAGCAGTGCAATCAAGACGGCGCCGGTCGCGACGCGGCGACCTTGCGCAGGGCCCTCGGCAAGGGGTGAGGTCATCGTCCGCCCTCTGTGGGTTTGGTTGGGTCCGCATCGGCAGGCTTGCCACGCAGCAGCGATTCCGGATGCAGCTGAAGGTAGTCGCTGAGCACCCGCAAGGCCTGCGCCGCGCGCTGCATTTCGGCCAGCGCCTGGTTGAAATTGCGTTGCAGTGGCGCGTCGCCCTGCGTGACGTTGCGGTCCAGGTTGGTCAGCGTGGCCTGGGCCGTGGTGAGCGTCTGCCGCACGTCGGCCAAGGTTCGCTGCGCTTCGGGCGTCAACTGGCGGATCGCGGCAGTTGCGCTGGTCAGCGTTTCCTGCAGCCCGTTGCCCGCAGCGCTGGCGTTGCGCAGCGTCTGCTGCAGGTCGTTGCCGATCTCGTCGAACTTCACCTTGCTGAGCCGCGCCACG
>CANJKD010000398.1 GCA_947474415.1 Burkholderiales bacterium
CAGGGCTGTGGATATGTGGACGATGCGCTGGCGCGCACCGGCGCGACCCGTGGACAACGCGAGTACACGTTGCCCACCGCCCGCGCCTTCGCCCACATGCCCACAGCCCGCGACCACGGTTGATGAACCAAAAATCCGCGCCCCAATACACTGGCCAGACCTACAACGGATCGACTCGCGTCGCGTCGTCGATCTCAGGGCGCTCCAGGCTCATACCTGCTTTGGAAAAGACTGGCGACTGGCGCGGTGGCTCAGGATCGAGCGCGGCACAAAGCCGGCGGCCCAAGCCGCCACCGCTACCATCGCACGAGTTCCTTTTGCGAAGCGCGATGAATGTTCAATCGGATGGGGTTGATGCAGCTTGTCAGCCTGGCGCTGGCACTCGGCCTGTGCGCCTGCGCCGGCTTGCTGGGCCCGCGCAGGGTCGAAGTCAGCGAAGCGCGCTTGCAGGAGCTGATCGACCGGCAGTTTCCGCTCGACAGCCGCCTGCTGGACGTGCTGGACGCCACCGTGGCCGCGCCCCGGCTCTCGATGCGGCCGGCGACGAACCGCATTGGCACCAAGTTCGAGCTGACCGTCAGCGACCGCCTCTTCAAGCTGCCGCACTGCGGCACGCTGCTGCTGGACTACGGGGTTCGCTTCGAAGCTTCCGACAACACGCTGCGCCTGACGAACGTCCGGGTCGAGCGTTTCGAGGTCGAGGGCCTGCCCGTGCCGCTGCAGCGCCAGATCGAGCACGTTGGCGTGCAACTGGCCGAGCGGCTGCTGAGCGAGCGTGTGCTGTACAAGATGCGGCCGAAGGACGTAGAGGCGATGCAAGGGCGGGGCTACCAGCCTGCCGACATCCGCGTCGCGCCGCAGGGTCTGGTGATCACCTTGCTACCGCAGGCGGCCCGCTAATATCGGCGCCTTCTTGTCGGCGCCTGCTTGATGGCGCGCTCTGTCAGCGCGTTGGCGCAATCATCTGGAGTCTCCGTTGGATCTCATTCTTCTTTTCAAAGCTGCGGTCATGGGAGTCGTCGAAGGGCTGACCGAATTCCTGCCAGTGTCGAGCACCGGCCACCTGATCCTGACCGGCTCGCTGCTCGGCATGACCGACGACAAGTCGAAAGTCTTCGACATCGCGATCCAGACCGGCGCGATTCTGGCGGTGATCATCGTGTACTGGGAACGCCTGTCGGGTGCCGTGCGCGACTTCGGCAGCAGCGTGCGGGCCCGGCGCTTCCTGATCAACGTGGCCATCGGCTTCCTCCCGGCGGCGGGGATCGGCTTCTTCGTCTACAAAAGCATCAAGGCCTACCTGTTCAACGGGCCGGTGGTGGCGGCGGCGTTCATCGTCGGCGGCCTGATCATTCTGTGGGTCGAGAAACGCGCGCAGCCCACGCCGGTGCGCATCAACGACATCGACGAGATGACGCCGCTCGATGCGTTGAAGGTCGGCCTGGTGCAATGCCTGGGCATGATCCCGGGCACCAGCCGATCCGGCGCAACCATCATCGGTGGCATGCTGCTGGGCTTGTCGCGCAAGGCAGCGACCGACTTCAGTTTCTTCCTCGCCATTCCGACCCTGACGGCTGCGGGCGGCTACAGCCTGTGGAAGGAGCGCGCCCTGCTGTCGGTGGCCGATGTGCCGATGTTCGCGGTGGGCTTCATCGTCAGCTTCATCAGCGCCTGGCTGTGCGTGCACTGGCTGCTGCGCTACATCTCGACCCACACCTTCGTGGTGTTCGCGTGGTACCGCATTGCGTTCGGCATCGTCGTGCTGTTCACCGCGTACACGGGCCTGGTGACCTGGGCCACCTGACCCTGGCTGAACGCAGCCCCGCAGCGTGCGCGTCAGCGCCGCGCGAAGACCAGGTCCCAGACGCCGTGGCCGAGCTTGAGGCCGCGGTTCTCGAACTTCGTCAAGGGGCGATAGTCGGGCGTTGGTGCGTAGCCTGACGCGGTGTTGTACAGGCCTGGTTCGGCCGACAACACTTCCAGCATCTGCTCGGCGTAGGGCTGCCAGTCGGTCGCGCAATGCAGGTAGCCACCGGGGGCCAGGCGGCTCGCCAGCAGGCCCACGAACGAGGGCTGGATGAGCCGACGTTTGTTGTGCTTGAGCTTGTGCCACGGGTCGGGGAAGAACACATGCACGCCGGCCAATGACTGCGCCGGGATCATCTGCTCCAGCACATCGACCGCATCGTGCTGCAGCAACCGCAGGTTGCTCAGGCCGCGCTCGCCGATCTGCTTCAGCAGCGCGCCTACGCCAGGCGTGTGCACCTCCACGCCGATGAAGTCGGTGCCCGGCATCGCCTGCGCGATGGCGGCGGTGGCGTCGCCCATGCCGAAGCCGATCTCGAACACGCAGGGTGCGTCGCGGCCGAAGCAGGCCTTGAAAGCCAGCGGCGCCGGCGCATACGGCAGCACGAAGCGCGGGCCCAGTTCCGCCAGCGCCCGGGTCTGGCCCGGGCCCATGCGCCCGGCACGCACGACGAAGCTGCGAATGCTGCGGCGCGGGTGGCCGGTGGCGTCAGCGGCGGCGGGATCGGCTTGTGGGGGAGTGGTCGGGTCGGTCATCAGCGATGGGGTCGGTGGTCTGAATCGATACGGGGTTCGCGGCCCGCATTGTGAAGGGCGCAAGGTTCGTTGCGGCTCAACCCGCAAGCATGGGGTATCGCGCGGGGCAGGCCGCCGCTGGCGTCGCGGCATGCGCTTGATTCCGCTCGTCTTTTTGGCGGCTTGGCTGGCGCAGCGTCGGCCGCACCGGTCGGCGCGGCCCGGCCGGCCACTTTGGCCGGGGCGCAGAAAACCGTCGGCATGTGGCTGTGCGATCAGGGCCTGGCCGATGGCGACGTGGAGGTCGAAATCGACTCGGGTCTGTCGCACAGCGAGCGCGCCATGCCCCGCGCGCTGGTGCAGTTGCTGCGCAAGGCCCGGCGCGCCAAGCAGGCACAGGCCTTCTTCGAATCGCCGCCGATCGCCGGCGTCGATGGCACGCTGCCACATCGGCTGCAAGGCGATAGGCCACGCCTACCTGAAGACCGGCACGCTGAACGACACGCGTGCGCTGGCCGGCCACGTGCTCGCGGCCAGCGGCAAGATGTACGCGGTAGCCGTGATGGTCAACAGCGCCGCCGCCGAGCGCGGCCGCGCCGCGATGGACGTGTTCATTGAATGGCTGGCGACGAACGGGTAGTGGCGCGTTGAATCATCGCGCGATCGCAGCGCGGTAGACTATGAGCCGAACTGCGGGTGTAGTTCAATGGTAGAACGGCAGCTTCCCAAGCTTCATACAGGGGTTCGATTCCCCTCACCCGCTCCAGCCCAGGTGGCCAATCCGTCGTTCTGCCATGGTCGGCCCATGGACTTTCAAGAGCTCGGCCGAGGCTGCCGCCGTCCTCCCCGTGTCAACTTTCAGCTTGAACATCATCGACGCTGCGGGCATGCCGGACTCTTGCGTGCGGGCGCTCGGCGAATCGGCGTTCGGCCGCTTTTCGGTCGAGCAATTCAAGCACCATTCGGAGGCTTTGTTGCGTTTGGCCCTGCCTGGTTGCGATGCGCTCGTGTTGGGTCCGTTAGCGCCAGGTGTTGCGGACGACCTGGTCGGCGCGCTGATGGCCCAGGTCGCTACGCTGATCGTCATTCCCGAGCCCAGTGCCAGCCTC
>CANJKD010000399.1 GCA_947474415.1 Burkholderiales bacterium
CAGTACGACTTCGTGTGGTCCGAGCTCAACACCACCGCGCGCGAAGACGACAAGGTGTGGAACGACAAGAAGGATCTGCTGCGCTATCAGTCGGTGTGGTTCACGGCACCGCAGGACACCGCCGGCAGCTCCTTCCTCAACATCTGGAGCTACGACCAGCGCAAGTTTCCGGACCTCTACGGCTACTTCCCGGCGTTCAAGCGCGTGCGGCAGTTTCCCACCAACCAGCGCTTTGAGCCGCTGGTGCCGGGCATCACGCTGTTCCTCTCCGATGCCTGGGCGGCCGGCGACCCGATGCTCACCTGGGGCAACTACAAGATCGTCGAGCGCAAGCCCATGCTCGCCGCCATCGGCAGCCGCAACTTCATGGGTGGCCGTGGTGGGGTGATGAACAATCACGAGCGGCCGGTGCATGGCGGGCCGAAGAACCAGACCTTCCACGACGTGTGGATGGAACTGGTGCCGGAGTGCATTGTCGTCGACGCCGAGCCCGTGGGTTATCCGCGCGCGCCGGTCGGCAAGAAGCGCACCTGGATCGACGTGCGCAACGGCATGTACGTGGCCTACAACACCTACGACCGTCGGGGCGAGATCTGGAAGTCCTTCGAGCCGCACTACGCCCAGTACTCCAACGAGTTCCAGACCATCAAGGACGAGAAGGGCAACCCGGCCTGGTCGTGGGTGAGCGTGCTGAGCCACGACCTGCAGGCCAATCGCATGAGCCGTTTCGTGCAGGCCAAGGAAGTCACCGGCGGCTACAAGAGCACCTACGCCACCAACGGTGTCGACGTCTACAACAAGTTCCTCACCGTCAACGCCATCACCCGTCTCGGCGCGGTGTGATTTCCCGCTGGTCGAACCCGGGGCCGTCGCATCGGCGGCCCCGGCTTTTGAAGGAGCCGGTATGAAGCTGTTGTACAGAACCATCGCGTTATTGATTGCCGGAGTGCTGAGCACTGCGGCGTTCGCAGCGCCGACGAGCGCCATCGAGCTCAAGTCGCAGGGCGTTGCCCACGACGCGCTCTTCGCAATTGCTTTCGACGGTGCCAATGGCATCGCCGCCGGTGCGCCCGGCAAGATCATGAGCAGCAAGGACAGCGGCGAGAGCTGGACGGCGGACGAGAAGTTCCCCACGCCGCTCGCGATGCTCGGTGTCGATATCAAGGGCGAGCGCGCGATCGCCGTCGGCCAGATGGGCGCGATCTGCGTGCGCACGACCAGGAGCGGCTGGACCAAGGTCGCCAGTGGCAGCACCGAGCGGCTGATGAACGTCGCATTCAACCGCAGGGGCCTGGCAGTCGCGGTCGGCGCGTTCGGCACCGTGCTCAAGTCCAGCGACTACGGCAACAGCTGGACACCGGTGATGGTGGATTTCAAACCCTTTCTCGGTGCCGATCAGGTCGATCAGGGCATCCAGCCGCATTTCTCGGCCGTGAGCGTCGGCGACGATGGCGTGATCACCATCGCCGGCGAGTTCAGTCTGATCCTGCGGTCGGCCGATGCCGGTGCGAGCTGGACGGCGCTGCACAAGGGCGAGCCCGCGATCTTCGCGCTGGAGCTGCGCGCCGATGGCGTGGGCTACGCGGTGGGGCAGGACGGCCTGATCCTGCGCAGCAGCGATGGCGGTGCGAACTGGGCGCAGATGAGCAACGCCAGCAAGGCCAACCTGCTGGGCGTGCGCTCGGCAGGTTCGCGCGCGGTGGCCAGCGCCATGCACGACATGCTCACCAGCACCGACGACGGCCATACCTGGAAGAACCTGACGGCGCCCGATGTGCAGGCGGGTTGGTACAGCGGTGTCGGCGTCACCGGGAACCGCTTCATGACGGTCGGCTTCACCGGCCGCATCGTGCAGGTGAACGCCAGCCCCTGACTGGATTCGAGTCATTGGTCCCGCACGCTGCCACCCATAAGGCAGCGGCGTATCGCAAACAGAGGAGAAGAGACATGACAAGGAAGACACAGGCGAGCAGTGGCGCGCTGTCGGCGCTGGCGATCGCACTCTGCTGCGTCGGCGTACTGCCGGCACAGGCCCAGGACGAGACGATTTCAGGCGAAGCCAAGCCCGGCTTCATCCGCAGCTTCATGCCGGATTTCGACATCAGCGTCGGCGGCTTTCTGCGGGTCGAGAACGCGGTATCGACCACCGATGCCGACAATCCCAACAACCAGCGCAGCAATGACTTCAACGGCCGCCCGCAGGCGAGGCAGGCCTATGTGCCGCCGGGCTATGTACCGGCTGTACTGAATGGCGCCGGACTCTGCGGTGTACTGGGTGCGATATGTGCCGCACCGCAGGTGGCGGTGCCCTCTTGGACGACGATGGCGTTCCCGACCGCCCTGGCAGCCGATGCGGCGTCGCCAGGTCTGCGTGGCACTTTCAACTCCAACCCCGATGGGCAGCTCACCGGGCAGCCGTTCCGCTATTCCGACAACACGATCAATTTCCAGATCCTGCGCGCCGAGCTCGAGACCGGCATCAAGTTCACCCAGAACCTCGGCCTCATCGCGCGCATCCGTGGCATCTACGATCCCGCGCTGTTCTACAAGGAGTTCGATGCGCACTCCACCGATGCCACCGTCACCACCGGCGGTGGCGGCATCGTCGGTGGCGAGCCGCGCCTGTATGCGGGCAAGCCCGACTACTTCAACTACATCGTCGAGGGCGGCAAGAAGCCGAATCCGCTGGAGTGGACCGGCCGCAACTACCAGATCTATTTCCCGGCGCTGATCCTGGACTACAACCGCGGCCCGGTGAACCTGCGCATCGGCAATCAGCAGATCGCCTGGGGCCAGGCCCTGTTCTACCGCGTGTTCGATGTCGTCGATGGTCTCGATCTGCGCCGCCACCTGGTGCTGGACTACGCGCAGGAGGAATACGCCGACGAGCGCGTGCCGGCGCTGGGTATCCGCACCAGCTGGCAGGTCAACGAGGAGCTCTTGTTCGACAGCTTCGTGCAGAAGTTCCAGCCCAGCATCTATCCCAACCCGAACACGCCGTACAACGTCATCCCCAGTCAGTTCACCGTGCACGATCTGTACACGCAGGGCGGCTACGACCAGAAGCTCAACTACGGCCTGCGCTTCAAGGGCAATTACGGGCAGTGGGGCTTTCAGGCGGCCGGCGTGCGCCGCTACAACCCGGATGGCGTATTCCGCTGGACGCGCTCTGGCGTCGATCGCAACCTGCCTTGCGCCAATACCACCGACAACACCCTGGCCTGCCGCGTGGAGCTGACCCTGCAGAGCTATGGACAGCGCTCGGGCGCCCTGTTCGCCGACACCGCTTTCGAAGCCTCACCTGGCGGCGTGTATTCGGCCAACGAGTGGTTCCACTACGCCGGTCAGGCGCGCCTCAATGCCATCACCGGTCTCAATGCCTCGATCACGGAGTTTCCGGCGACCACCCAGCTCTACGCCTCGCCGGTCGAGACCGCGCCCGAGGCCTACAACGAGCTGAACACCTTCTTCATCGCCAGCGGCGGCGCGCTGCGCGGCCACATCGCCCGCGAGTATTTTCAGGAAGACGTGTTCTCGCTCGGTGCCAGCTATGTCGTCGAGGGCGAGCCGGGCGGCATCTTCGACCAGCTCATCATCAATCTCGAACACGCCTACACGCACAACCGGACCTTCACCAAC
>CANJKD010000400.1 GCA_947474415.1 Burkholderiales bacterium
AGCCCAAGGTCGATGTGCGCGGCGCGAAGATGGTGGGTGTCGAGGCGCTGATGCGCTGGCGCCGCAACGGCGTGCTCGTGCCGCCGGGCGACTTCATCCCGCTCGCCGAAGAGACCGGCCTGATCTTGCCGCTCAGCGAATGGGCGATCCGCGAGGCCGCCCGCCAGGCCCGCATCTGGCAAGACAACTTCGGCTTCGCCGATTCGATTGCCGTGAACCTGCCCAACCGCTTGTTCGAACGCACCGACCTGGTCGAATACATCCACAACGCGGTAACCACCTACGGCGTGCCGCACCATGCCATCGAGCTCGAAATCACCGAAACGGGTCTGATGAAAGACCTGCAGAACGTGATCCCGTCGCTGCACCGGCTGAACGAGATCGGCGTGGAAATATCGATCGACGACTTCGGCACCGGTTACTCGTCGCTGGCCTACCTGACCACGCTGCCGATCAGCGAACTCAAGATCGACCGCAGCTTCGTGCGCGACCTCGGCATGACGCCGCAAAGCTCGGCCGTCATCACCGCGATCATCGCGCTGGCGCGTTCGCTGGGCCTGCGCGTGATTGCCGAGGGCGTCGAGAACCTGCGCCAGATGGAAGTGCTTCACCGGCTCGGCTGCGGTGTGATGCAGGGCTTTCTGTTCAGCAAGCCGCTGCCACCCGAAGACATCGAGACTTGGCTGCAGCAGACCATCCTGCGGCGCAAGGCGCCGTGGATTGGCAAGGCGGGAGAGGTCGAGATCGGCGACGTGCTTCGAGTCGCCGATGGCCGGGACCCGCGCCTGAAGCCGGTGGGCTGAACCGATGCCACCCAGTACAAGCACGTCAGAGCCGACACGCCCGGCGGCACTGTCCGGCAGCCCTTCAGGTGCCAGCCAGTTCGCCAAGGCCGCATTGCGCCGCCTCGCGCTCGACAAGCTCGAGCCCACGCCCGAGAACTATGCGCGCGCCTATGCCCGCGAGGCCGGCGAGCCGGCAGCCAACGACGGTGCGGCCATCGCGGCGCTGATCGAGCGCATCGTGCGTGGCCTGGAACGCAGCAGCAAAGGCTGGACCTCGGCGCGCAAGAAGGAAAGCCTGCAGCGCGTGCTCGACGGCAGCCGCAGCGATGCGCGGCGCCTGCAACAGCGGCTGACGCAACTTGTCGGCAGCTGGGACAGCGACCCCGCTGCAGTGGCTGTCAACGAAGCGGCGGATGAGCCGGCCGTGGACGTGGGTGCGGGCGAGGCTGCTGACGAATCCGCTCGGACAGAACAGCCGATCATGCCGTTTCTGGCCGACGATCCGGCCGCCAGTTTGACGGCGCTGACCCCCGAAGCAGCGCCGGCCTGGCGCGGTGTCGTCACGACGCTCGGTGCCACCGTGGGTCAAGCCTTGCCCGTGCAGGGCGATTCGCCGCACGAGATCGCGCAGGCGCTGGCGGCGCTCACCGCAAGCATCACCACCGAAGGCCCGACCGCGCCGCTGATCGAAGCGCTGGAACTGCTGTGCCAGCGCGCGGCCGTCGTTTTGCAGCACCGGCATCACCTGCTGGAACAACTGGGTGCCCTGTGCAGCGAGTTGACCGCGAGCCTCACCGACCTGGCCGAGAACGACAGCTGGGCCCAGGGCCAGGTGGCGCTGATGCGCGAAACGATCGACGAAGGCCTCAGCGCGCGCGGCGTGCGTGCCGTCAGCGAACTGCTTCGCGGCACCCGCGAACGCCAGGGCCAGGTGCGCGCAGAGCGCGAGCAGGCTCGCGATTCGCTCAAGGGCATGATCCACCTGATGCTCAGCGAGCTCGATGAACTGGGCTCGCAGACCGGCAACTTCCACGCCAGCGTGGGTCGCTACGCCGAGGTGATCGCGAACGCCGATTCGCTCGAAAGCCTGGCCGGCGTGGTGCGTGAAATGGTGGTCGAAAGCCGCAGCGTGCAGGCCCTGGTGCGGCAGACACAGGCCCGGCTGCACGACGAGAACGACAAGGCGCGTGGCCTGGCGGCGCGGGTGGATGAACTCGAAGGCGAGATGCGGCGCCTGTCCGAAGAGGCGACCACCGACCCGCTGACCCGGATCGCGAACCGGCGCGGGTTGATGCAGGCCTTCGAGACTTTGAGCGCGGGACAACAACGCTCGGGCACCGCCTTGTCGGTCGGCCTGCTCGACATCGACAACTTCAAGCGCCTGAACGACGAACTGGGCCACAGTGTGGGTGACGAGGCGCTGAAGGCGCTGGCTGCGGTGGTCGGCAAGACCTTGCGGCCTACCGACGTGGTGGCACGCTATGGCGGCGAAGAGTTTGTTGTGCTGCTGCCTGACACGCCTGTCGAGGAAGGCCAGCAGATCCTGACCCGTCTGCAGCGTTCCTTGACCGGCGGTCTGTTTTTGCACGAGCAGCGCAACGTGCTCGTGACCTTCTCGGCCGGCGTGACCGCCTGCCGTGAAGGTGAGCGCATCGAGGCGGCGTTGGAGCGCGCCGACCAAGGCCTGTACGAGGCCAAGCGAACCGGCAAGAACCGAACCTGTCTGGCCTGAAGGCGCAACTCGTCGGGGCTCAGCAGTCCTTCAAGCTTTCAGCGCCGCCCTTGGTGCCCGGTGCCAGCACGGCATTCACTGCTTCACGATCAGTCAGGCGCTCGCGGCGTACCAGCGTACCAGCGAGGTTGGCCTGGTCTTCGAACGTTGTCTTGCTGGCCTGGCCGCTGCAAGCCAGCAGGTAAACGACACGCCGTGAACTGCCCAAGGTGGCTCCGGTCGAGGTGGCCACGCGCGGGCCCAGGGCCATCAGGTCGTCGACGCTCATGCCGACGCGCGGCGCCACGTCAGCCAGCTGCTTAGATTCCGGGCGCCCCACGAAGAAAACCACGATGAACAGCCCCGCCAGGATGACCCCGACTGCCGTGGCGATGTGTTTGACCATCTTTGCCATCTTCCGCTCGCGGCAGGCCCGACGCGGGCGGTGCTCGACGGGCCGAGTCTGACCGACGCTGCAAGAACTTGCATGTCGGTGTTACAAATTGAGATGCAACGCGGTGTTACAGGATGGCGCGCAAGTAACGGGCCGTGTCGCGCAGCGCCGGCAACCCTGCATCCCCCATGTGCTCACGCGCCTGCGGCCGCATCTGCAGCGTCACGCCCATGGTGCAGAAGCTGTCACCCTTGCGGTCTTGCACCGCCACAGCGATGCCGGCCGGGTCGATGTCGAGTTGCTGCGCGGTGGTCAAGTCGTCGAGCGCGCGTGCTTCGCGCACGCTGCGGCGGCAGCGTTCGGGGTCGGCCACGGGGTGCGCTGAAAAGGTCGCGGAATCATGCGCGGTTGCCGAGGCGTCGACCTTGTCGTCGAACCAGGTCGGCAGGACCGCCGCGCCTGGCCTGGCTGATCGCGCGGCGTGCGCGACCATCGCGCGATCGCCCTGGCCCTGCCATGTGGCGAAGCCCTGCCACGCCTAGGCTTCGCCGCGTTCCAATTGACGCTTCGCAGGGTGTCGATGCATATCAGCGGCAGCACACGCGTCTTCATGATCCTCGGCGACACGGTGGCCCAGGGGCGTGCGCCCGGGGTTTACAACCCCCGGTTCGGCCAGCACGGAGTCGCGGCCGTACTGTTGCCGGCAATCATCAGCGCGGCCGGGCTCGCCCACCCCGACCC
>CANJKD010000401.1 GCA_947474415.1 Burkholderiales bacterium
CCCTGGCAACCAGAGCCGCGAGCCCCGGCGCGGCGGGTCGACATGGATTTCAAGTGCCAAGCCCAGCTGCAGTTCTCAGCCACCTTCAAAGACCGATTCACACGCGTCGAGGGCCGTCGAGGGCCGTGTTCGGGGCGCCATGGGGAAGGAAAAGGGTGTTTGAAAAACCTATCCTCAATCACGGCATCCACGTGGACCGGCGGCCCGAATAGATCGGCGTGACGTAAGCCGGGTCGTCCACCCACAACGGGATGTGGGTCAAGCAGGCGTAGGCGAGGCCCTCGGTCATGTCAGCGCACGCGCTTCAGGTAGCCTTGCGGCGCCACGCTGATGAGCAGCTTGTTGTCGATGTGGCTGTCGATCTCGAACTCAAGGTGGTCTTTCAGATAGGCCCACACGGCCGACTTGGGGTTGTTGCCCGGGCCCCAAGTGCGGTCGGGGTACATGCCGGCCGGCAGGTCTTCAACGATGGTGTCAAACACCACGCAGTAGCTGCCTACCGTGGCGAGGTGCGCGTAGGCTTCGAGCTCGGCCAGCACGTGGTCGTGGGTGTGGTTGCTGTCGAGGGCGACCAGCACGCGCTTCTTGCCAGCGGCGTGGGCCTTGACCTGCGCAATGATGTCGGCATCGATGCTCGAGCCCTGGATCATGCTGATGCGCTTGTACATCGGGTGCTCTTCGATCGCCGCGCGGTTGTGGGCGCGGATGTCGATGTCAATGCCCAGCACGCGGGCGTCTTTGGGGCCGCCGCAAGCGGCGTTGAGCTCCAGCATGGCGGCTTCAAAAATGAGCGAGCCGCCGTGGGCAATGCCTGTCTCGATGATGAGGTCGGGCTGGATGTTCCAGATCAACTCCTGCATCGCCATGATGTCTTGTGGGTACTGGATGATGGGCCGCCCCATCCACGAGAAGTTGTATGAGTACTTGGGTGCGGTCGACTCCTTCATGAAGGCCGCCGCCGTGGCCGCGAGTGCCGCGTTCTTGCCGTTGTCGTCGAGGCGGTCTTGGCGTTCTTGCTCGAATTGCTTGTTCATGAGGGTCACCTGCAGAGTGAATGAAAGGTTGAAAAAATCAAACCGCCCCAAGGCAACGCGCTAGCTTGCTGCGTTCGCCCCAAAAGGCCATGGGTTCGTAGTCGGGGTACGGAAATCGACCCAGCTCAGGCGTGATGGCCCAGCCGTTGTCGGCGATCCAGCCCTCCACCAACCGGCGTACCGAGATCGGCTCACCTGAGCACACATTCACCACGCCGTTGTCTCGCCCAGTCTGCGCAAGGGCGGCCAGATGGCTGGCCACTTGCAACACACTCAGGTAGTCACGCAGCTGCTCGCCGCCCGACATGGGGAAAGTTCTGTCGCCACGCGCCACCGCCGCGCGCAGTTTGGGCAGCAATGAGTTCTCAGACTGTCCGGCGCCGTGCATGTAGAACAAACGGGCCCAAGTCAACGCAAACGGATGCGTGGCTTGCAGGTATGCCAACTCACGGCACAACGCGTCTTTGGCGAAACCGTAGGGGTTGGTCGGGCGCGCTGGCAGGTCTTCACTCAAGGCACCCGACTGCATGCCGTACTCAAAGCAGGTGCCCGCCACAACCATGCGCTGCAGGCCCGATGCAACCATTTCTTTGAGGAAGCTGTAGTGGAGCGGCAACTCATGCTCGAAGTGGTGCAAGGCCTTGTAGTTGGGCAGGCCACCCCAGGCCAAATGGATCAGCGCATCGGGCTGGCCCAGCAGCTCAAAGGCATGGCCATGCGCGCTGAGCAGGTCTTGGCGCAGCACGGTGTGCCGCGACCACTCGGCAGGCACCTTGGACGAAGGCCTCACCAACAGCGTGAGCTTGGCACCGCGTGCATGCAACTCTGCCACCACGTGCCGGCCCACAAAGCCGGTGGCACCGGTCACGGCCACCTTCATGCCACGCACCTCATCTCTGGCACAGCGGTCACGAACTGGCCGCCCCAGCTGCGGATGTAGTCAAGCTGCTGCATCACCTCGACGCGCAGGTTCCGCGGCAGGATCACCAGGTGGTCGGGCCGCGCGTCTTTGAGCAGGCTCTCGCCCACGATGGGGATGCGGCTGCCCGGCATGTATTTGCCTTGCTTGGCAGGGTTGCGGTCGACCACAAACGGGATCAGATCCGGCCTCACACCAGCGTAGTTCATCAAGGTGTTGCCCTTGGCCGTGACGCCGTAGGCCGCAACGCTTTGGCCCTGGCGCTTGGCCTCGATCAAGATCGCATAAAAATCGTCTTTGACCTTGTTGGTGCGCACTTGAAAGCCGCTGTAGTACTCGGCGGTGGTGAGCCCTGCCTGCAGTTCGCGCTGGAGCAAGGCCGCCACCTTGCCGGTATCGGCATGCCGGCCGGTCTCTGTGCGCTGGGCAAACACGCGCAGGCTGCCGCCGTGGCTCGTGTGCTGCTCAACGTCAAACACCGTGAGGCCGTTGGCCGCAAAGATGCGGTTCACGGCTGTGAGCGAGAGGTAGGAGTAGTGTTCGTGGTACGCGGTATCGAACTGGTTTTCGCCGACCATGCGCAGCAAGTGAGGAAACTCAAACGTGGCCACGCCCTGGGGTTTGAGCAAGCGAACGAAGCCAGCCACGAAATCATTGATGACGGGCACGTGCGCAAGCACGTTGTTGGCGGCCACCAGGTCGACTTGGCGGCCCTGCCCCGCCAGCTCATTGGCCAGCGCGACCCCAAAAAACTTTTCAACCACGTCGATGCCCTTGGCTTTGGCCGCAGCCGAGGTGCTGGCCGTAGGCTCCACGCCGTAACAGGGGATGCCGGCGTCTCGCACATACTGCAGCAGGTAGCCGTCGTTGGCGGCGATCTCAGAGACCAGGCTCGTGCTGCCCAGCCGAACGCGCAGTGTCATGGCCAGCACATACGCCTGCGAATGCTCCAGCCACGAGGTAGAAAACGAGCTGTAGTAGGCGTAGTCACACGTGAACAAGCTTGCCATCAATGGTTTGGGCGAAATATCAGTGTACTATGCTCGCTGATCGTCCGGTTCGCTGAACGCTTGGCGGTGACGACAGGCAGCTTCCTGGAGTCCTACTTGGCCATGCCCGCGCCGTCGGCGATCAGGACGTAGCCACCCAAAGGTAGGCACCCAACGTGGGCGCTCCTGAGGGCGATTGCGACGCGCAGCATGACTTGACACCGTCCAAGGTTACAACCTCGGGAGCCTCGCGTGCAAGCCATTGGCGGGCAGCTCCAGCAGGCGCCGGATGGCGCGCCAGTTCAGTACGAGCGTCACCGCCCGGAACAGACCACACTGTACCGCCTGGTGCAGCAGCACGCCGCGACCTTCATCGCCGAGACAGAAGCGGCCACCGGGGTAGACCTGCCGCAATTCGTGAAGGACGAGTTCGACGCGTTCCTGGTGTGCGGCATCCTCGCGCACGGCTTCCTGAGGCTGCGCTGCGGGGAGTGTGGCCACGACAAGCTCGTCGCCTTCAGTTGCAAGCGGCGCGGCATTTGCCCGTCGTGCGGCGCGCGGCGCATGGCGCAGACTGCGGCGCACCTGGTCGACCATGTCATCCCCCACGTGCCGGTACGCCAGTGGGTGCTGTCGCTGCCGATCCCCCTGCGCCTGCTGCTGGCTGCACAGCCCAAGCTGGTGACAC
>CANJKD010000402.1 GCA_947474415.1 Burkholderiales bacterium
AGAAGTCGGCGCCGATCGACAGGCTCTGCGCCGGCTCAAAGCGCAAGCCGATCGTCGCCTGCTTCGTCTTCTCGGGCTTGAGCAAAGCGTTGCCTCCGGCGACCACGTCATACTGTTTCGTACCGGGTTGGCAGACCGCGCCCAGCGCGGTGGCGATCTGTTGCAGCCCCGCAGTGCAATCGTACGGGTCTTCTGTCACGCCGTAAGACTGCGGTGCCGCGTTGAGCTGCGGAACGCTGGGTGCATGGAAGCCGGTGCCGACCGAACCGCGCATCAGCAAACCAGGTGTAAGGTTCCAGCGGAAGCTCCCCTTCGCCGTGGTGTTCGAGCCGAAGTCCGAGAAGTTGTCATAACGCACTGAGGCGGTGACTTCCAGATCCTTGACGATCGGAACCAGCAGTTCACCGAACAAGCCGTAGGACCTGCGGCCTGCCGAGTAAGGAACCGACGCCGCAGCGTCGCCGAAGCGCTGGTCGCAAGGCTTGGCCAGGTCGTTCGGGTCGCAGAGTTCACCCGTCACGGGGTTGGTCGTGATGCCCTGGGCGAACGGGCTGGGCTTCGACTCGAAATTTTCCTTGCGATAGCTGGCACCGAGAGCGAGTTGGGCGGCGCCGGCCGGCAGTTTGAAAATCTCGCGCGACCCTTGGATGCCCACGGTGTCGAGCTTGGCGAGGCCGCCATCAAAATAGCCCTTGTAATTGACGGCGTCGAGCGCCGCCTGGCCCGCCGGAGATTGCTCGCCCGGCAGCACAAACGGATTCAACAAGCCACTGCTGCGCAGGCCAGCCAATGCCAAGCCGCCCGGATAGCCGGAGGTGGAACCCTTGACGTCACTTTGCGAGTGGGTGTAGGTCGCACCGTAGTCCCAGCCCGCCAACACCCCCTTGGATCCAAGGGCCAGGTCGAAAAACTTGGCTTCGTCGTTATTGGTCCGCCCGCCAAGATCAGCAACGCGGTAGAAGGCCGTCGAATCTTGGGTGATGCCGAGCGGGAGGAGGTACTGCGTGTGGAACTGCGAGCCCGCAGGGATAGGCAGGCTGCCTGGTACCGGCGCGATCTTCGACGTTTGCGTCGTACGCGACAAGAGCAGATCGGCAAACAGGGTTTGTTCGCCCAAGAGCATGGTGAATGACCCCATCGCGCTGTCACGCTTTCTCGTGGGAAAGATCTGGAGCGTGCTCACGTAGTCGAAGCCGCAGAAGTCGTCGCCGCCGTCGGTGACGCGAAAACTGTTCGGAGCGCATTGGCCGGTCGCGATCAGGTTCGGGTTGATCACGTTGCCGGCGTCATTGACGACGTTCGCGGGAATCGTGCTCAACGAGTAGTTCTGTGACCGGTATGACTTGCCGTCCAGGTTGAACACGAGGTTGCCGGTCTTGGCGTAGTCGCGCGAAGCGCCCGCCAGCGAGGTCCGCTCATCATGGGCCGCCGACACGATCACGTTGTAACCTTCGCGATCGAGCGAACCGAAGCCCTTCGTCACGCTGATGCGTTTTTCCTTCGCGCCGCCGTTTGGCGCGGAATAGCCGATCGTGAAATCGCCGTCTGTGGAATCACGCTTGGTGATGAAGTTGACCACGCCGGCAATTGCGTCTGCGCCGTAGAGCGCCGATGCGCCATCAGACAGCACTTCGACCCGCTCGATGGCCGAGATCGGAATCGCGTTCAAGTCGAAGCCGGCAGCGAATCCGGTGAGAGTCTGACCACCGAACATCGACAGTCGATGGCCGTTGAGCAGCACCAGCGTGCGCGTTTCGCCGATGTTGTGGATCGACACCCCGGCAAAGCCATAGGTCGACCCGCCCACTGAGTTGGCTTCCGCCGTGCCACCTTGTATCGTCGACAGGCGTTGCAGCAGGTCGACAGCGGAGGTCGCGCCAGAGCGCAAGATTTCGGCCTTGTTGATCACGACCACGGGCAGCGCGCCTTCGGCGTCGATCCGGCGTAGCGCTGAGCCAGTGATCTCAACCCGCTCGAGCTCTTGCTGTCCGAACGCTGGCATGGTGGTCATCGCGATGAATCCCCCTAGCGCAGTCAGAACAGCCGTGCAAACCCTCGTTCTTTGGAACATGTCGACTCCTTAGTGACAGAACTAAAAACATGCAATCCGGCGCTTAAAAAGCACCGCAGCGGCAAAAGCCATTTTCATTGTGAAGCTGATGTGACGAAACGTAGCGCAGCGTTGCGCAAATCCAACTGGCGCCAGCCCTCATTGCGCGAAGTCTCGAAGGGCGAGTCTGGTCCAAGACTCATGCTCGTTTCCGTGCGGTGTGATTCGACACGCACGGCTCTACTAGCGGGGCGCGGCTGATGAAGGCGTGGCCGTGTCATGCAGGCTCTCCTCGGGAGCGCCACCTCGGGAACAGCTTCTTGCGCCGGGCCAGATTGAGGACCTGAACGACCGGCAGCTGATCTAGAAGCCTGTCGTTTCTGATCGCCTCCAGGCGGCGGCGCAAGTTGACGCTGCTGCTATCTCGTATGGGTAAGAGAATTCAATGCCGCAGCCCACCACCGGATGCGCTCGCTGCTTCCGGGTTTACGTCGGGTTCAGTGCCTGCAAAAACGCAGAGTTACGTCGCTAGAATCCGCGCCGGCGCCGAGGAGTGCTGTCCTTCGGGCGGTCGTCCCCTCGGCGGTCACAAGTCGCCCAGTCGTGATCTGCGTGTTCGTGATGTGCTTGGCCAAGAAGGTGGTGGAGGCGGCACGCAATTTGGTTCGTTGCTTCTGGGGCACCTGCGGAATTGACACTGTCGGCAGCTTTCACCATGATGCGCTGATGCGAACCACGGTCGATCTTCCCGACAACCTGCACCGTATCGCTCTGGGCCTCGCGCGGCACACGGGTCGCAGCCTCAGTCAGGCCGTGGCCGAAATGATGCAGCGCGGGCTGTCCGCCCAACCGTCGGAAGTGACGCAGCAGCCGTTCACGATCAACGAAGCCACCGGTCTGCCGGTGGCCAGATCGCGGCGCCTGATCACGGCCGACGATGTGATGGCCGTCGAAGACGCTGCATGAAAAAGGCTTCACGAGCCCGGGCGGCGATGGGGTATCTGCTCGACTGCAACGTGCTCGTCGCGCTGGCCGATTCGGCCCACGTCCATCATCTCGCGGCGGTGCAGTGGTTCGGCTCGAACGATGCTCCATTTGCCACCTGCCCCATCCACCCAGCGAACCTTGCTGCGCATGCTTTTGCAATTCAAGGCGGTGGCTGATGTGGCCAGTGCCGTCAGTTTTCTGGAAAAATTCACCGCCCATCCCAGGCATCGCTTTTGGCCCGACAGCCTGCCTTACGGCGCCATTTCATGGCGCGGCGTGCTGGACCAACGTCAGGTGACCGTTGCCTATCTGGCGGCTCTCGCGCGCCACCATGGTGGCCGCATCGTCACCTTCGACAAGGGATTGGCCTCCTTGCACACCGACACTGCGGAGCTGCTGGCTCAATGAATGATGCAACACTTGGGAAAGGGCCGGGCGATGGCCGGAATGCTGATCTGGCTGCCTGCGCCTCGCTGAACGGGAGATCCCAGACATGAATTTTTCCCAGCGACAAGCTGACCCGCGCAAGCACCTCGTGGGTATCACGTTTGTCATTCTTTTGCACGTGTTCGTGATCTATGCGCTGGTGACG
>CANJKD010000403.1 GCA_947474415.1 Burkholderiales bacterium
GACCACGCCCAGGGCGAGAAAGCCATCCGCGATCTGGAGCACGATCTGCTCACCTTCGAAGTGCTGGGCGGCGACCGCGCCGCGAGCTTCGAAAAGTCGGCGAACCGCTACGTCGAGTTCTACCTCGCTCACATGGGCGTCGAGGAAAACCAGGTCCTGCCGCTGGCCCAACGCGTGCTCACCGATGCCGACTGGGCCGAGCTCGACGCCGCGTTCATGAAGAACCGCGACCCGCTCACCGGCCACGAGCCCGACGACGTCTACCGGCCGCTGTTCAGCAGAATCGTGATGACGGCCCCGGCGCCCATCGGGCTGGGGCCGGCGCTGTCATAGTTCCGTAGCGCCATATCGCAGGCTTCGGCTCCCGCAGTGTCCCCGCAAGTCAATGCGGCCCATCGGGGCCGCATTGTCGTGGTGGAGCGCTAGGCCGCGTCTCCGCGCACAATTGACCCCGCGCGCGGCATCCCGCGCCGCCGTGCCCGCCACCCGCATTGCAGCCCCAAAGCCCCATGCCCACCATCATTTCCCTGGGGGACGTGTCGAAGACCTATGCCTCGGGTTTCCGCGCGCTGGACCACATCAACCTCGACATCCAGCAGGGCGAAATCTTCGCGCTGCTCGGCCCGAACGGTGCCGGCAAGACCACGCTGATCAGCCTGGTGTGCGGCATCGTGAACATCGACGCAGGCCACGTCACGGTGGCCGGCCGCGACATCGTGGCCGACTACCGCGCGGTGCGCGCCATCATCGGCCTGGTGCCGCAAGAGCTGACCACCGACGCGTTCGAGTCGGTCTGGAACACGGTGTCGTTCAGCCGCGGCCTGTTCGGCAAGAAGCCCGACCCGGCGCACATCGAAAAGACGCTGAAGGCCTTGTCGCTGTGGGACAAGAAAGACAGCAAGATCATGACGCTGTCGGGCGGCATGAAGCGCCGCGTGATGATCGCCAAGGCCTTGTCGCACGAACCGACCGTGCTGTTCCTCGACGAGCCGAGCGCCGGTGTCGACGTGGCGCTGCGCAAGGACATGTGGGCCATGGTGCGCGAACTGCGCGAGTCGGGCGTGACCATCGTGCTGACCACCCACTACATCGAAGAGGCCGAAGACATGGCCGACCGGGTCGGCGTGATCAACCACGGCCGCATCATCCTGGTGGAAGACAAGGTGACGCTGATGCGCAAGCTCGGCAAGAAGCAGTTGACGCTGCAATTGCAGCAGCCCTTGGCCGACGTGCCGGTGGCGCTTGCCGCCCACGGCCTGGCCCTGAACGCCGACGGCACCGAGCTGAACTACGTCTACGACCCGCGCGGCTCGCAAGACGCCGTGGCGGCCCTGCTCGACGACCTGGCCCGCGCCGGCATCCGCTTGAAAGACCTGCACACCACGCAGAGTTCGCTCGAAGACATCTTCGTGAATCTGGTCAAGGGGAAATGATGAACACGCAAGCGATTCGCGCGATCTACCGCTTCGAAATGGCGCGCACCTGGCGCACCGTCACGCAAAGCATCATCTCGCCGGTGTTGTCGACGGCGCTCTACTTCGTCGTGTTCGGCTCGGCCATCGGCTCGCGCATCGAGCGCATCGGCGACGTGAGCTACGGTGCGTTCATCGTGCCTGGCCTGATCATGCTGTCGGTGCTGACGCAAAGCATCTCGAACGCATCCTTCGGCATCTACTTCCCGAAGTTCACCGGCACGATCTATGAGCTGCTGTCGGCGCCGATCTCGCACCTCGAGATCGTGTTCAGCTACGTGATTGCCGCAGCCACGAAATCGGTGCTCGTCGGCCTGATCATTCTGGGCACCGCCAGCGTGTTCGTGCCGATCCACATCGCCCACCCGGTATGGATGCTGCTGTTCCTGGTGCTCACGGCCGTGACCTTCAGCCTGTTCGGTTTCATCATCGGCATCTGGGCCGATGGCTTCGAGAAGCTGCAACTGATCCCGATGCTGATCGTGATGCCGCTCACCTTCCTCGGCGGGCCGTTCTATTCGGTCAGCATGCTGCCGCCGCTGTGGCAGAAGCTGTCGATGCTGAACCCTTCGGTCTACCTGATCAGCGGCTTTCGCTGGAGCTTCTTCGGCAGCGCCGAGATGCCCGTTGCCATCAGCTTCTCGATGACGCTGGTGTTCTTCGCAGTGGCCCTCACGGCCGCGACGTGGATCATGCGGACCGGGTGGCGGCTCAAGGCTTGAGGGTGCGCGGCGTCAGGCCTTACCAAGCCATTACCAGCCGTATCGGCACAGGCGCCATGCGTGCGATCTGCTCGGCATCACTGCCCAGAAAAAGCGGTTCATGCCCCGCCCGTCGTGCGTGCGTGCGTGCGTGCGTGCGTGCGTGCTGGGCTGTGCCGTGCCGATGACGATGAGGTCTGCGCCCCAGGCCTTCGCCTGCTCGATGGCAAGGTCGGACACGCGCATTGACGGATTCTCGAACAGCCCGATTGCGTCTGTCGCGCGCGTTGACGCCGCGGTGTGCCCTACTCGGCAGACCAAATGAACGAGCCGGTTCGAAGACTTGCACGGCTGGACCCCTACTGCCCCGAGGCCGAGGGAGCCAAGGCGTTGATCACGGGCCGGCAGAACTTCACGCCGCGGCGCCTGGTCGAGCCCGGCCCGACCGAGCAGCACGTCGTGGAACTTCTGAGTGCCGCTGCGGCCGCGCCGGACCACGGTGAACTCAGTCCATGGCGTTTCGTCCTGATCCCGGCGACTGCGCGTGCGCGCCTGGGCCGCGTTTTTCGCGACGCCTTGCTTGAGCGCGATGCACAGGCCACGGAGCAGCAGCAAGCCGACGCGCGCGAAAAGGCCGTCCGCGCACCCTGCCTGATGCTGGCTGTCGTGGACGTGGGTCCGCGCGATCCGCCGATCCCGTCGTTCGAGCGCGTCGTGTCGCTGGGCTGCGCGATACAGAACATGCTGTTGCTCGCACGCGCGATGGGCTTCGGGTCAGGCCTCAGCAGCGGGCAGGCCCTGCGATCCACGGTGCTGCGTGAGGCCTTTGGTTTGGCGCCCGATGAGCACGGTGTTTGCTTCGTCAGTTTCGGCACCGTCGCGAAGGCGCGATCCATGCGCGCAAGGCCAAGTTCAGGCGACATTTGTTCGACGTTTTCCGACGAAGGCTGAGCGTTCAGCCGCGAGCGCAGGCCAGGGCCGACGGTCCGCGATCATCGCCGCGATGCTGCGGCCGTGATCGAGGTAGTGCCGGACGGCCAGCTCCTTGTGCACCTGCGAGTACCTCGGCTGGCGCACGTAGCGGGCGGGCAGGTCAAGGCGCTGCTCGTACTCGCGATGCCAGCTCAAGAGAGCGTTCTTCGTCGGATAGCCGAGCTGACGGATGGTCAAGCCGATGCGCTTGTCCAGCTTGATGTAGAGCTGCACGGCTCGAAACCGGTCCTCGTATGAAAACATGAACTACCTTCCAAGTAGTCCAAGAAATCGTCCGCACCCCCGTGGCTCAGTTTTCGGCCGCCGTCAACAGAAGCCGTAGCTGATCAACTCGTCGCGGGTGCCTTGCCTAACCCGACTTTGTCACTTTCCGGCCCGTTTCCCGATCTCGTCGGCCGCTAGCCCGCATGGATGCTGGGGGTCGCTCAAAGAGTGAAATGTAGTGCCATAATAGTTTGTAAC
>CANJKD010000404.1 GCA_947474415.1 Burkholderiales bacterium
CGCAGTGGTCGCCCTGCACCTCGACCACGCCGTCTTTCACGGTGCCGCCGGAGCCGCAGGCGGCCTTCAACTGCTTCGCGGTCTGGGCCAGTGCGGCGGCGTCGAGCGGCAGGCCTTTCACCAGCGTCACGCCCTTGCCGGCGCGGCCCTTGGTTTCGCGCGAGACGCGCACGATGCCGTCGCCGACGGGTGCCGTCTTCTGGCCGCAAATGCAGGCGGCCACGGCCAGGCGGCAGGTGGGGCACATGCGGCCGCTGTCGGTGGAGTAGACCAGGCCGCCCCGGCTGCCGGTGTTTTTCATCGTCGTACTTTCAATGATTCAACTTCATCACCGGCGCACGATGGTCGTGCCCGTGAGCCGCTCTTGCGCCTCGACCAGTGACGGCACGTACTTGCCGCCAAAGCCCAGCGCACTGGCCAGCGCGAGCGACTGGTGCACCGATTCGCCCACCAGCGACGGCACGTTCAGCGACTCGGCCAGGTGGGTGTAGTAGCGCAGGTCTTTGCGCGCGTTGTCGAGCTCGAACTTCAGGCCGTCCAGGTCGCCGTGCAGCGTCTTCGCCATCGCCTGGAAGATGCCCGAATTCACCGCGCCGGCCGAGATCAGCGCCACCAGTTTGGTCAAGTCCACGCCCGCGCGCTGGCCGACCGCGAAGGCCTCGGCGGTGGCGGTGCAGATCGCCTGTGCGATGAAGTTGTTCAGCAGCTTGATGGTGTGGCCCGCACCGGGCGCGCCGACGTGGATCACGTTCTCGGCGAAGGCCTGCAGCACCGGCTGCAGCGCCGCGAATTGTTCGTCCGATGCGCCCACCATCACGTTCAGCTTGCCCAGCTCCGCCTCGACCGGCGTGCGCGCCAGCGGCGCATCGACGAAGCTCACGCCGGCCGCCGCGCACAGCTCGCGCAGCCGCGTGGTCGAGTCGGGTTCGCTGGTAGAGCAATCGACGATCACCAGGCTTGATCTGGCACCCGCGCTTGCACCCGCGCTGACACCCGCGTTCGCACCCGCGAGCAGGCCGTTCGCGCCGGTCACCGCCGCCTCGACTTGCGGCGAGCCGGTGACGCAGATGAAGACGATGTCGCATTGCGCTGCCAGCGCGGCCGGCGAAGCAGCCTCGGTCGCGCCCGCCGCCAGCAGGTCGGCCACGCGCTCGCGGTTGCGGTGCACGGTGAGTGCCAGCGCATGCCCCTTGGCGCGCAGGTTCTTCGCAATGCCGTGGCCCATCATGCCCGAGGCGCCGATGAATCCGATGGTCTGCATGGCGGGGTCCCTTGGGTGTGGATTTGGATGAGCAGGGGGTGATTGTTCCAGCATCTTTGCGCTCGGTGACTTTCAAGTAAGGTGTCTGCTTCGAGAGCCACGAGACGCCCATGAAATCACTCGGCAGGAAGCCCGCTGGCCTGCGCCTGGAGCGCATGAAAGATTCGCTGCTGTGGGCCGGCGAGGCCTTCCGCAACCTGCACCCGGTCTTGCCTGGCCTGCGTGACGCGGCGGCGCCGCGCGTCACGCTGAGCGAGTTCCTCTGCGCTGGCGAACGCCGCGTGCCGCGCGGTCCACTGCCCTCGGCCAACCCGCTCGACGCCTGGGCGAAACCGCCCGACACCGGCCTGCGCGCCACCTGGCTCGGCCACTCCACGGTGCTGATCGAGATCGACGGCCTGCGCCTGCTGACCGACCCGGTCTGGGGGCCGCGCGCCTCGCCCTCGCGCTTCGCCGGGCCGAAGCGCTTTCAGCCGGTGCCGGTGGCCCTGAGCGCGCTGCCGGCCCTCGACCTGGTGCTGGTCTCGCACGACCACTACGACCACCTCGACTACCCGACGATCCGCGCGCTGGCGCGCATGGGCGTGCCCTTCGTCACCTCGCTCGGCGTGGGTGCGCACCTTGAAGCCTGGGGCGTACCGCACGAGCGCATCACCGAGCTGGACTGGTGGCAGTCGCACACCGTGCAAGGGGTTGGCAAGGATGCTGAGGTCACCGTCACCGCCACGCCGTCGCAGCACTTTTCGGGCCGTGGTCTGAAAGACCGCAACGCGACGCTGTGGTCGTCGCTGGCGATCCGCTCGCCAAAGCATTCGGTGTTCTTCAGCGGCGACACCGGCCTGACCAACGAGTACACATTGATCCGCGAACGCCTCGGCCGGTTCGACCTGGTGATGCTCGAAGTGGGCGCCTTTCATCCGTCGTGGGGCGACATCCACCTCGGCCCCGAACACGCGCTCGAAGCCCTCGCGCTGCTCGGCGGTGGCGCCTTCCTGCCAGTGCATTGGGGCACCTTTGCGCTGGCGATCCACGACTGGGACGAACCCGCCGAAACCCTGCTCGCATTGGCGCCGAAGCAGGGCGCGCAGCTCGTGATGCCGCGCCTTGGCGAGGCAGTGGAACCGTCGCGTTCTGATGCGGTGACGCCGTGGTGGCGTGAGGTCGATGTGCTCAAACGCGGCAAGGCGCCGGAGGCTGAAGAAGCGCCCGAGCCCATGAGCTTGCCGAAGGCGATGCCGTGGCCGGCGGATTGATGAGGCCGCGATAATTTTTCGAATGACCCGCGCGCACGGCGCGCCAAGCCCGACTCACCACCGCCGAGGGTGGAGGCCGACAAGCAATCAGCGTCGGCGCGCTGATTTCCAGCCGCCCGGCCTCTGGACGGACCCGCAGAGTACGCGGCAGACCGCAGAGGAATGCAAGCGCTTGCCTTGACGCTGCACAACGCTGCACAACGCCGCGTTCTCTGCGCCTTGGCGGTGAGCGGGTTGCCTGCCTGGCTACCCGCGCACCGCGTCCGGCAGTTCGATCTTGACTTCAAGCACTTCGAGGTTGTCTTGCCGCTCCAGGTGCACGCGAATGTCTTCGGGCCGGATCGACACGTATTTCGAAATCACCGCCACCAGCTCGCGCTGCAACTGCGGCAGGTAGTCGGGGCGCGAAGCACCCCGGCCGCTGCGCTCGTGGGCCAGGATGATCTGCAGCCGCTCCTTCGCGACGTTCGCGGTCTTCTTCTTTTCACCGAGGAAGAATGAAAGAAACGACATCGCTCACTTCCCCCCGAAAACGCGCTTGAAGAAGCCGGGGCGCGCGGCCTCGGTGAAGCGCATCGGCCGGCTTTCGCCGAGGAAGCGCGCGACCACGTCCTTGTAGGCCTCCGACACATCGCTGCCCTTCAGGTGCACGGCCGGCACGCCCTGGTTCGAGGCGTCGAGCACGGTGTCTGATTCAGGGATCACGCCGATCAGCTCGATGCGCAGGATGTCCTTGATGTCTTCCAGAGACAGCATCTGCCCGCCCTGCACCCGGTTCGGGTTGTAGCGCGTGATCAGCAGGTGTTCCTTGATGGGTTCCTTGCCGTCGATCGCGCGCTTCGTCTTCGACGCCAGCATGCCCAGGATGCGATCAGAGTCGCGCACCGACGAGACCTCGGGGTTGGTGACGACCAGCGCCTCGTCGGCGAAATGCATCGCCATCATCGCGCCGGTCTCGATGCCAGCCGGCGAGTCGCAGACGATGTACTCGAAGCCCATCGCCGCCAGGTCAGTCAGCACCTTTTCCACGCCGGCCTGCGTCAGCGCGTCTTTGTCGCGCGTTTGCGAGGCGGCGAGCACGAACAGGTTGTCGCACTGCTTGTCC
>CANJKD010000405.1 GCA_947474415.1 Burkholderiales bacterium
ACGCTGTTGACTTTTTGCTTCAGGTGGAGGGTCAAGATGTTGCCATCGAAGGGCATGCGCATGGTGGTGCGGGTCACCTTGCCGACGATCTCGGCACGCTGTTTGTTCAAGGCATCAAGCTTGGCCACTTCAGCGGCGATCTTGTCAGGCGTGGTGCCTACCTTGACCAGCACCAACGCCGCTTCGCGCTGAGCCACCTCGCGCACATCGATATCTGCTTCCTTGCGAGCCGCTTCGAGCTCCTCAAGCGAGATGGTCTTGTCGCTGTACAGCTGGCTCAGACGCGGCACGCGCTCTCCACTGTACTGGGCGCGCTTTTGCGTCACTTCCAGTTCACGCTGCACGACGACGACTTCTTCCGGCTTGGGCCGCGCCTTCAGGTCTGCAATGGTCGCCTTCTGTTCGGCGATGCGGGCTTCAACCACCGCGATCTGTGCGTTCAGGTCGGTGGCGGCGACCCGGGCTATCACCGCACCCTTCTTCACCGCCTCGCCACCGTCAAAGTTGACCTCCTCGACGATGCTGCTGATGTCGGTCGTGATGAGTTGGCGGTCGCTCGGGAAGATCTCGAAGGTTCCGCCTGCGTCGTACGGGTAGGGCAGGAACAGCAACAACAGCAGCGTCAGCAACAGCGCGCGCTGCACGTAGGCCGTGGTGCGGCTGCCAGTGGGCTCGCGCTGAACCGTCTCGCCGCCTTCGGCGGGGAGGGCACGCTTGCGCCAACGATCAAACTGCACCGAACGGTCGTAGGCCTGACCGATCATCTTGAACCGGTCGACCGTGCGCACCGTCAGGTAGATGCCAAGGGCCGCCGCGACAATGATGCCGGCACCGCCGATGTGCATCTCGATGATCAGGAAGTGGCTGACCACCAGCGCGATCACAAGCACCACGAAATAGGCGTAGACGAAGCTGGCAAGCGCGTAGTTGCTCAGCAGCAGGCTGCTCGCTTCGGTTGACGCACCGCCACGCCACCGGTCCATGAAGGCCTTGTATGACTTGCCGCGCAGGTACGGCTCGTCCATGAAGGCGGCGAGCAGGTGATAGCCGTTGCCCTTGACGAGCGGGTTACCGCCCTCGATGAGCAGGTTCACCGCACACAGGAAAGTCAGGCCCAGGCCGCCGGTCGACAGGGTCGGGTGGGAGTCTCGGGTGTTGTACCAAACGAGTGCACCGAGGCTGAACAGCAAGACACGCATCAGCAGCGGCCCACCCTGCAGCCACATGCGCTCGCGGCGCGACAACTGCTCGGTGTTCTTGATGGTCACCATGAAGCGCGGAAAGAAGCTGAACCGCAACCCGATGCCGAGGTCGCCGACACTGGCGCGGAATTTCTGCGCGATGAGCGCCTGCGTGAACGTCACCGCCAGGTTGATGGTCAGCAAGCTGAAGGCCGCGTGTTCCAGCAAGGTGGTGCTACTGCGAAGCTGGGTGAGGTCTTCAAAGGCCAGATAGGAATACTGAATCATCAGCATCAGCGCGGCGATCGCCAGCAACGGCAGCACGTAGACGCCGTACTTCAACGGCTCCACGATCGGCAGCAAGCGGCTCACGACAGGCTGCATCGCGAACAGCCTGAACAACTGTTTCGACTGCTTCGGGTCCAGGTTGTCGGCGTCCTTCACGCCGGCTGGCAAGGGTGCATCGTCGCCCGTCACGCCTGCGGCCTCAAGGGCCTTGGCCACCGCAGCGCCGGCGCCGACAGCGGGCGCTGCGTCTGCTGCCATCTTTGCGGCGAGTTCCTCGAAAGACTTCGGCTTGACCAGGCCCTGCTCAAGCGCGTAACCCTGGCGCGTGAACGGCTTGAGCAAGGGGTGGGCTTCGCTCTCCTCGTCGAGCAGCTTGTGGTCGGCCAGCCATGCAAAAAACAGCATCACCTCGCGTTCGCTGATCTCGCGTCCGAAACGGTCGCTGAACACCGACAGCAGCTTCTGAATGTTGTCGCAGCCGGGCAGCACTTCGAGCACGAAGAACTGCCATTGCTCGACGTCATAGGTCTTGCCCGCCAGCTTGTCGCGCAGGATGTAGCTGGTCTTGTCACCCGAAACGATACGGAACGCCTGGAGCCGGCGCGGCAGATAGGCCGGCAGGGCGACCAGCTTGGTTTCGTCACTCATGGTTCGTCGACTCACGGTTCGTCTTCAGCGGGATGGGGCGCGGCGCGGTGACCTCGGGCAGTGCCCAGCCGCCACCCATGGCCTTGTAGGCGGCAATCACGGACACCTGCTGCTCGCGTCGCGCCTGGCCTTGCTGGAGCTGGCCGGCATAGAGGCTGCGGTCAGCTTCGAGCACTTCGAGGTAGCCGGTATAGCCGCCCTCGTGTCGTTTCAGGGCCATGTCACGATGGTCTTGCAGCGCCTTGACCTGCAAGCTGCGCACCGCCGACGTCTCGGTGGCCTTGCGGTACGACACCAGTGCGTCTTCCACCTCGCGCAGCGCGGTCTGAACCGAGCGCAGGAAGGTGGTCGCCATTTGCTTCTGCACCGCCTCGGCTTCCCGCACCTGGCCGGCAATGCGCCCGCTGGTGTAGAGCGGCCCGAGCAGGGTGACGCCGAAGCTGCCGATGTTGGACGACAGCTTCAAGAGGTTGCTGAGGTCGGCGCTGGCGAACCCCGAGGCGCCGGTCAAGGCGATGTCCGGAAGGTATTGCGCCTTGGCCACGCCGATGCGTGCGTTGGCGGCCACCAGCTCTTGCTCGGCCTTGCGCACATCGGGGCGCTGGGCGAGCAGATCGGCGGGCAAGCCTGCGGGCACGGCGGGCAGCGTCAGCGCGGCCGCCGTCTTGCCGCGCCGGACGGGCCCGGGGTCGCGACCAACCAGGCTTGACAGTGCGTTTTCAAGGGCGGCGATCTCGGCCTCTTTCATCGGCAGCTCGGCCTTTATCTGTTGCAGGTCGGCGAGTGCCTTCGTGACCGGCAACACCGAAGTGCCGCCACCGGCGAGCTTCGCTTCGAGCAGGCGCAGGGTCTCGCGCCGGCTTGCCAGTGTTTGCGTGAACAGCTGGAGTTCCTGGTCGAGCCCGAGCAGCCGTACATAGCCTGAGGCCACCTCGGCCACCAGCGACAGCGCCAGCGCGCGGCGGTTCTCCTCGCTCGCCACCAACTCGGCGAGCGCCGATTCGTTGGACCGGCGGATCCGACCCCAGAGGTCAAGGTCCCAGCTGGCCCGCCCCTCGATGATGTACGAGTTGTCGACCGGCTGGGCGCCCACCTGCAGCGGAACCTGTCGATTCTGGCTCAAGGAGTCACGTGTGCGCGAAGCGTTGTAGCCTGCCTGCGGCAACCCGGCCGACTGGCTCACCTGCAGGTAGGCATCGAACTGCTCGATGCGATAGGCCGCGATGCGCAGGTCTTTGTTGCCTTCCAGCGCGCTCGTCACCAGCGCATCGAGTTCGGGATCACCGAAACCGGACCACCAAGTGGTGTCGAGCAGTTCCTTCCCGCCCATTTCGGGGACGCCGCTTGCAGCAGCAACAGAAGGTTCAGCACGACCGGCGAGCCACTGCTTCGGCAATTCGACAGCCGGGCGGCGGTAGTCAGGGCCCACCGTGCAGGCCGCCAGCAGCCAGACAGGCAGGCAGATGTGAAGCAGTCGACGGGTGCGCATAG
>CANJKD010000406.1 GCA_947474415.1 Burkholderiales bacterium
CGTGCCACAAGACCCGCAACTGTTCAAGCGCCTCGATGCCTTCGAGTGGGCACACGCTGAGCAGCGGGAATCGCCGTAGGAAGCCCGCGTGGTAGGCGTACAGGCCGATGTGGCGCAGCGCTGCAGGGTAGGGCAGGGCGGGTGCGGCGGATGCGACCGATGGGCCTGCGGCCGGCGCGTCGCGCGGGAAGGGGATCGGTGCGCGTGAGAAGTACAGCGCCCGGCCGCGCGCATCGAGCACCACCTTCACGACGTTCGGGTTCGCGAACTCCTCGGCCGTGTCGATGGCGTGCGCGGCGGTGCTCATCACGCAGTCGGTGTGGCGGCCGAGCAGGTGCGCGCAAGCGTCGATCAGGCCTGGCTCGATCAGCGGTTCGTCGCCCTGCACGTTGACGACCACGTCGGTTCCCTCGAGGCCGAGCAGGGCGCAGGCTTCAGCGAGGCGGTCACTGCCGGTGGCATGGTCGGCGCGCGTCAGCAGCGCGTCGACCCCATGGCGCTCGCACGCGTCCACGATGTCTGCGTGGTCAGCGGCCACGACAACGCGGCGCGCCGCAGACAGCGCGGCGCGCTGCGCCACGCGCACCACCATCGGCAGGCCGCCGATGTCGGCCAGCGGCTTGCCAGGCAGGCGCGTCGACGCGAGCCGGGCGGGCACCAGCACGGTGAAACTCATGCTTGAGTTGGTGCAAGCGGCGCTGGGGGCGCATCGAGCGAGCGGGCTTCGCTCTCCAGCATCACCGGGATGCCGTCACGCACCGGGAAGGCCAGGCCGTCGGCGCGGCAGACGAGTTCCTGCTGCGGTTGGGCAGGCGGGCGCAGGTGTTCGAGCGGGCCCTTGCAGATCGGGCAGACAAGCAGGTCAAGCAGGCGCGTTTCCATGGGCGGGTCCGGGCGGGGGTAGCAAGGCGATGAGCGCGGCGTCGAAGGCCGCGGGGGGTTTGAAGTCTAGCGCCGCGACCCAAACGCGCGCGCTGCCGATGCGCTGCGGGTCGATCTTGATGGCGTCCTTTTCGGTCAGCACCACGTCGGCCGCCGTGGGTGGCCAGGGCAGGCTGGCGAAGTCATGGTGATCGGGCAGCGCCAAGGGCGTCACCGCGAGGCCGGCATCGCGCAGCATCGCAAAGAAACGTTCGGGGCGTGCCACCCCGGCGGCAGCGATCACGGGACGGCCGCGCAGCGCTTCGAGCGCGTGCGCCGCCGCAGTCTCGCCTTGCCACCAACCGGCCAAAGGCACGACGCCCGCGAGCGACCGCCGTGCCATTTCACCCCGCAGCGCAGTGCTCGGCAGCGCCGCGTTGTAGAGCACGACGCTGCGGTCCGGAACCGCCGCAGGCAAAGGTTCGCGCAACGGCCCGGCCGGCAACAGCCAGCCGTTGCCCGCGCCGCGTTCGTCGAACACCAGCACCTGCGCACTGCGCCCGAGGCGCAGGTGCTGCAGGCCGTCGTCGCTGACGATCACGTCGACCTCCGGATGGCGTTGCAACAGCGCGCGTGCAGCACCGACACGGTCGCGCCCGACGAATACCGGCACCCCTGTGCGCAGGTGCATCAGCAAGGGTTCGTCGCCGGCCTGCGTGGCCGGCATGTCGGCCTGCACCTCCAGGCAGGCCGCGCCGCGCCGGCCATAGCCGCGCGACACGATGCCGGGCGCGTAACCCCGGCCGCGCAGCAATTTCACGATGGCCATCACGGTCGGCGTTTTACCCGCCCCGCCGGCGATCAGGTTGCCGACCACGATGACGGGCACCGGCAGCTTGATGGTGCTGGACCAACCCCAGCGGTAGAACGCCCTGCGCAGCGCCGCCAGCGCGCCGTAAATGGCCGCCAGGGGTCGCAACGACCAGGCCGTGGGCCCTCGTGCAAGCCACGCTTCCTGAAGGTGCTGAGCGAACTGTTGCGGCAGCGAGCGGGGCGGGTTCACAGCAGGACCGGCGTTGGCGCGCTCGGCGTCAGCGCGCTTCGCCACCGCCGTTGGTTTGCGTCGCGAAGGTCAGGCGCGGCAGGCCGGCGCGGCGCGCGGCATCCATCACATTGATCACGCTCTGGTGCGCGGCAGCGGCATCTGCCGACACGATCACCACCATGTCCGATGACCCGGCCGTGGCCGCACCGAGTTCGGCCGCCAGCAACTCGACGCTGCGCCCCTCGACCGGCTTGCGGTTGACGGCGTAGCGCCCGTCTGCGGCCACCGCGACGATGATCTCGTGCGGCCGGTCGCGGGCGCGCTCGGCGTTTGCCACCGGCAGCGTGATCTGCAGTTCGGTGAACCTGGAATACGTGGTCGACAGCATCAGGAAGATCAGCACCACCAGCAGCACGTCGATGAACGGGATCAGGTTGATCTCGGGTTCCTCGGGGCGCCGCTGCCTGCGAAAGTTCATTGCCATGCGAACGGCCTCAGGCGGCTACCGGCGATGGCGCAGGCGCGCGCTGCACCGCGAAGCGCAGGAGGTGCGGCACCATGCGGTCGGCAGCCTGCTCCAGGTCCAGCGTGTAGCCATCGACCTGGCCGCGGAAGTAGCGGTAGAACATCAGCGAAGGGATCGCGACCATCAGCCCGAACGCGGTGTTGTAGAGCGCCACCGAGATGCCGTGCGCCAGCAGCGCGGGGTTGCCGCCACCGGTGGGCGCCTGCGAGCCGAAGATCTCGATCATGCCGATCACGGTGCCCATCAGGCCAAGCAGCGGGGCCGCTGACGCGATGGTGCCAAGTGCGTTCAGGTAGCGCTCCAGCCTGTGCACGGCCGCCCGGCCGGCCGACTCGAACGCGCTGCGCAGGGCGGTTTCCGTGATGCGCGGTTCGGCCACCACGGCGCGCATCCCGCTCGCCAGCACGGTGCCGAGAACGGAGTTGTCCGCGAGTTGGTTGACCACGTCGGCGGCAGGCAAATTCGCCCGCGTCACCGAGATGACTTCGTCGAGCAAACGAGGTGGCACGACGCGCGCTGAACGCAGGCTCGACAGGCGTTCGATCACCAGCGCGAGCGCGGCAATCGAACACAGCAGCAATGGCCAGATCGGCCACCCAGCGGCTTGTATGATCGAAAACAAAGTGGCCTTTCGTCGATGCGCGGGCGGTTTCGAAGACGCGCGATTATGGGCCCAGGTGGCGTCAGGGCACTGGCTGAAGCCGATGTGTCGTGGTCGCGAGTTGACCACGGTCGAAAACCCTTTGTTCTGCGTGCCACTTCGTCCACCGCTGCTGTGGATAACTTTGTGGGCAACCCGGATCGACACGCCGCAAGGGCCCTAAATCTCAGGGCCTGCGACAGATTTCTCAAAGTTTAGGTACACAAAAATTGTTCAAAATCAAAGAGTTGAATGTTTATGACGGGCCCGTGACTGGCAAGATCGGCCTGCAGGCCTTGCCTGGCGCGGTTGTGGAGTTCTCGGCCCGCGCCGGCATTGGGTTTGGCGATGATTGAGGGCGCGGAAGCACGCATGGGGCGCCCCGTACGAGGCGTGGCCGCACTGGTACGCGAGGTGGCCGATGCGCTCGCCACGCGCTTCGGCGCGTGCAGCGTGCGCGGCGAGGTTTCCGGCTTGTCGCGCGCCGCCAGCGGGCATTGTTATTTCACGCTGA
>CANJKD010000407.1 GCA_947474415.1 Burkholderiales bacterium
TCAGCTACTTCGGCCTCCAGCGCCGCGCATGGCAACAGGGCGGCGCCGACAAATGATTGAAAACACATGAGCGCCGATTCGAAAGCCGATTCTGTCGGCATGAGCTTTCTCGATTCGACGCCGCGCAAGCTCATCGGCACCTACCTGCCGCTGATCGTCTTCCTGTTCGTGCTGCTGTTCCCGTTCTACTGGATGGGCATCACCGCGTTCAAGCCGAACAACGAACTGCTGTCGCGCGACGGCAACCCGTTCTGGATCATCTCGCCCACGTTGGCGCACGTGAAGAAGCTGCTGTTCGACACCGCCTACCCGCAGTGGATGTGGAACACTGTGCTGGTCTCGGTCGTGTCCACCGTGTTCTCGCTCGCGGCCTCGGTGCTGGCCGCGTATGCGATCGAGCGGCTGCGCTTTTCGGGCGCCAAGCACGTGGGCCTGGCGATCTTCCTGGCTTACCTGGTGCCGCCGTCGATCCTGTTCATTCCGCTCGCCTCGGTGGTGTTCCAGATCGGCCTGTTCGACACGCGCCTCGCGCTGATCCTGACCTACCCGACCTTCCTGATTCCGTTCTGCACCTGGCTGCTGATGGGCTACTTCCGCTCGATCCCGTTCGAGCTGGAAGAGTGCGCGCTGATCGACGGCGCGAACCGCTGGCAGATCCTCGTCAAGATCGTTCTGCCGCTGGCGGTGCCCGGGCTCATCTCGGCCGGCATCTTCGCGTTCACGCTGTCGTGGAACGAGTTCATCTACGCGCTGACCTTCGTCTCGTCGAGCGAGATCAAGACGCTGCCGATCGGCGTCGTCACCGAGCTGGTCGAGGGCGATGTGTACCACTGGGGCTCGCTGATGGCCGGCGCGCTGTTCGGCTCGCTGCCGGTGGCGTTCATCTACTCGTTCTTCGTCGAGTATTACGTGTCGGGGATGACGGGGTCGGTGAAGGAGTGAGGCCCACGGCATGCCCGCTCCATCGCTCGCCTGCATGCGGTGTACCCCATAACCAACCGGAGCAAGACATGGCCAGAAACGTCAAGGGCATCCTCGCTGGCGCGGCACTTGTCGTGTTCGCGGGCGTCATCGTCGCGCAGGTTCCGGCGCTGACCCGCACGATCGTCACCAAGGCTGACGTGTCGGTGCCAGGCCGCGAGGCGGTCATTGCGCGTGTCGAGGTGGCGCCCGGCGGCGTGGCGGGTTGGCACACCAATCCGGGCGACGAAATCAGCTACGTCAGCGAGGGCGAAGCGACACTGATGGTCGCCGGCCAGCCGCCGCGCAAGGTCGCGGCCGGCGAAGGCTTCGTGGTTCCTGCTGGCGTCGTCCACAACGCCAGGAACGACGGCGCAACCGCAGTCAAGCTGGTCGGTGTGTACGTGGTCGAGAAGGGCAAGCCGCTCGCTTCTTCCGCTTCCGCTCCAGCGCCGTAAGCTGCACCCGGAACCGCCAGGCACTGCTCGACACGCCAAGAGCCCTGTTGTGCAGAACTTGCTCATCGTGTGCGCCATGCTCGGCTTTGCGGGCATGGAGTTCGTGAGCCAGCGCTACAAGGACACCGTTCACGCCAGCGGCGACGACACGAAACTGGAACTGCTGATGTTCCTGAGCCTGCTGGCGGTCGCACAGCCGCTTGCCTTGCTCGTCACGGCCAAGTTGTGTGCCTGGCTCATGCCGGCCCAGCTCAATGCGCTCGCTGGCCTGCCTTGGTGGGGCATGGTGACGATCCTGCTGGTCGGTGACGACCTCACGCAATACCTGTGGCACCGCGCCTCGCACTCGCCATGGCTGTGGCCACTGCACCGGGCTCACCACACGGCGCAATACATGAGCATCCGCGTCACCTACCGCAACAATTTCTTCTACTACCTGATGATGCCGGGGCTGTGGATCGCGGGGGTGTTGATCTACCTGGGTTTCGGCACCGTGTATGCCGTCTACATCGTGCTGAAACTGGTGGTCATTCTTGGCGCGCATTGCGCCTGGCGCTGGGATGAACCGCTCTACCGCATCAAGGCGCTGCGGCCGCTCATGTGGGTGGTGGAACGTTTGATTTCCACGCCCGCCACGCACTGGGCCCACCACGCGCTGACCAACGCGGACGGCATCGGCCACTGCAGAGGCAATTTCGGCAACTTGCTGTTCGTGTGGGACCTGCTGTTGGGCACGGCACACATCACCCGCCGCTACCCGGCCCAGGTCGGGCTGCAGGACGATCTGGTCTACGGCCAGGAGCGTTGGTACACCCAAGTGTTCTACCCACTGCTTCAGTCGCGGCGCCAACATTCGGCGCTGTGCTCGGGCGGCCGGATCTGTGCGGAAGCGCAGACCCGGCAGGACGAGGCACTCAGCGCGCGGCGCTCTTCGTCCGGCCTTTGAGCCGCGAAGCCGGCACGCCCAGCGACGGCAGCTTGCGCCGCGTCGCCAACACCTGTTCGATGTCCACGTTCGCGCCGTCGATCAGCACGATGATGGCGCGCTCGGCCTTCTGCGGCGAACGTGCAATCACGGCGTCGAGTACCGCGCGGTGCAGCGGCAGCGACAGCGCGGGCCCATCGGGCCGCGAGGTCGATATCTCGAAGCTGGTGCGAAGCAGCGCGCCCAGCGCCTTGCTCATCTGCCCCACCATGCGGTTGTGGCAGGCGCGCAGCAGGCCCTGGTGAAAGCGCAGGTCGCTGCTGACGTAGTCGCCGCCTTCCTCGATCGACAGCTTCATGCCGGCGTAAGCGGCCTCGATCTCGGTGATATCTTGCGGCGTGGCGCGCTCGGCGGCCAGGCGCACGGCGGCCGGCTCGACGAGGCGGCGCAACTCCTGCAGGTCGCGCAGGAACTCGCGTGACAGGCCGGCGCGAGACTGCCACGCCACCACGTCGGGGTCGAACCAGTTCCATTGTTCTTCGGCCAGCACCCGCGTGCCCACCTTCGGCCCGGTGACGAGCAAGCCCTTCGCGATCAGCGACTTCACCGCCTCGCGGATCACCGTGCGGCTCACGCCCAGCTCTTCGCACAGCATCGGCTCCGGCGGCAGTGAACTGCCGACGGGGTAGCGGCCGGTGACGATGGCCTCGCCGAGCAGGTCGACGGTGCCGCCGTGGACGTTCTTGATCATCGGGTTGTCATTCGTCGTCTCGCGTTCTTGTTCCGGTCCGCACGAACAGCGTGACCAGGGGTTCGTCACCCACTTGACGGCTCCAGTGGCCGTGGATGGCGGCATCGAAACTCGCGCCTTCGGGCACGGTGTCGGCCGAGTAGAAATGCTGGCCGGCCATGAAGACGCGCGAGGTGCCGCCCTGCAGGCCGATTTCCATCTGCCCGCCGAGGATGAACACCCACTGCGGTGTGGTGGTGCAATGAAAGCTGCTGCGAAACCCGACCGGGCTGTGGCGCAACTGGAAGCCGCCGCTCGGCATCAGCGCCGACAGCATCGATGTGGGCGTGCCATCGGGCAGCGGCAGCGCGCTTTCGCGAAAGCGCGCGCGGCCATCGGTGTCGGTGAACAGCGTGACCTGGGTGAAGGTGGTGGCGGGCGTGCTCAAGAGGTGTCTTTCAAAGGGGTGTGGCTCGACAAGGGCTTTCTCACAGGGATGCGGTCACACCGCCA
>CANJKD010000408.1 GCA_947474415.1 Burkholderiales bacterium
ATGGCGAGATTTCCTTCCTGATGCTGCTGCACGACGTCACCGAGGTCAAGCAGACGCAGGCCGCCCTGCAGTCTGTGGAGGCGCGCTTCCGGGACGTGCTGATGCACCTTCCCGAGCCGATATTCATCCGCACCGACAAACACATCAGCTTTATCAACCGCGCTGCACAAGACCTGTTCGGCGCTGCCGAGGGCGAGCTGCTCGGTCGGGTGCCGCTCGAATTTTGTCATCGCGACTCTAAGGAGGTGATGCAACCTGAAACCGGCGCCAGGCACAACGCTCACCGGGCCAGCCGCGCATTCCCCGTGGCCGAAGCCATGGTGCAGCGTGTCGACGGCACGACACGCCTGGTCGAGGTCAGCGGCGCGCCGATCGCCTTCCAGGGCAAGGTCTCGGTGGTCGTGATGCTGCGCGACGTGAGCGAGCTGCGCCGGATGCAGCACAAGTTGGCCACGTCGCACTCCGACCTGCAACGCCTGGTCGCGCAGCGAGACCGGGTGCAGGAAGAGGAACGCAGGCGCATCGCGCGCGAACTGCACGACGACCTTCAGCAGAAGCTGGCGGCGATTGCGATGAACGTCGCGGCTGCGGGCGCACAGCTGCAGCGCGACTCGAAGCGTGCCGCCGCGGCGCTTGCCGCCGCCAACGAGCAGGCCGCCACGGCGATCGAATCGACGCGCCGCATCGTGAACGATCTGCGGCCCCAGCTGCTCGACGATCTCGGGTTGGCTGCGGCGCTGCAGGCACTGTGCGAGCAGTTCAGCCGGGCTTCAGGCATCGTCTGCCATGTCCAAGTTTCGGCCGAGGCGAGCGAGCAGATCTCGGCGGCAGCGTCGCACCTCGCGACCTGTCTATACCGGGTGGCCCAGGAGTCGCTCAACAACGTGGCCAAACACGCGCGCGCCAGCGAGGTCCGCATCGATCTCGACGCACACGCAACGCGGGGCCTGACGCTGCGGGTGAGCGACAACGGCGGCGGCATGAACGCGGGCGCGCGCAGCAAGCCCGGTTCGTTCGGCCTGCTTGGCATGAGCGAAAGGCTGCGCATGCTCGGGGGATCGCTCCAGGTGAACAGCATTCCGGGCCAGGGCACGACCGTCGAGGCCAGGCTGCCGTGCGGCGTGTCGGTGGCCGCATGAGCGCCGCCCGGCCGCCCGAAGGCTCTCGCACCGCAGCGCGTAGCGCGAAGGTACTCCAATGAACATGCCGGCGCTGCAGATCCTGATCGTTGATGACCACGCCATCGTGCGCGAGGGGCTGGTGCGCATCCTCGAAGCCACAGGCCGCAACTGGCAGGTGGCCGAGGCGACCAGCGGCTTCCAGGCGCTGGAGTGGCTGCGCCGCAACCAGGCGGCGCTGGCCATCGTCGATCTGTCGATGCCGGGCATGGGCGGGCTCGAATTGATCGCGCGCTTCAAGCGTGATTTCCCGAAGCTGCGTGTGCTGGTGCTGTCGATGCACGCCGAGGAGCAGTACGCGATACGCGCCTTCCAGGCCGGCGCCCACGGCTACGTGACGAAAGACCGCGCGCCGGCTGAGCTCGTCGGTGCGGTGGAAAAGGTGGCGGCCGGTGGCGCCTACGTCACTGCCAGTTTGGCCGAGAGCGTGGTCTGCCAGCTGAACGGAACGCTGTCGGCACCACGGCACGCGCAATTATCGAACCGCGAGCTCGAGGTCTTGCGGCGGCTGGTGGCCGGGCAACGCCTGTTGGACATCGCCGAAGCGCTGCACCTGTCGATCAAGACCGTCAGCACGCACAAGCGCCGCATCCAGGACAAGCTGCAGCTGCGGTCCACCGCCGCGCTGATCCGCTACGGCATGGAGCATGGGCTGCAAGAGGCGCCGGCACCTTGAACATCGGACGGCGGCTCGCTGCCGGTTTCGATTCATCGTGCCGGCAGTTTCACCGCAGATTGCGTTGGCTCAGCCCCGCAGTTCGGTGCCAGCCGACACTTGGGGCTGCGCCACACGCTGAAAGGACCATGCGATGACCACCAGCAATGCCACAGCGACCACCGTCGCCCTGCCGGACCTGCGCGCCATGCTCGGTTCGTGGGACACGCTGTCGTCGCAGTTCGGCGAGCAGTCGACGGCGCTGTCACGCGATGCGGTGAGCGCGGCGCTGCGGTTGTTCGAGCAGACAGCGGTGAGCACCAGCGAGTGCATGCAGGGTTGGGCGGGCGGGGCGCACCGCGCCGGCGAGATCGCGCGTGCGGCCGAGACGCGGCTTGGTTCGGCCGAAGATGCCGCAGGTGTATGGAATCTGGAGTTGGACGTGCTCGGCCAGACCGCGCAGATGGCGGCGGCATTCGCGCAGGACGCCTGGCTCACCGTGGCGCGCACGCAGGCGGGGCTTCTGCAATCGACAGTGGCCCACAACGAACAGGCGTTCGAGCGCTTGGTGCGCACGACCAGCGGCGGCGGGCCCGCGGTCAAGGCGAGCGTCGATCAGCCCGCGTTGCCTTTGGGCCCAGTGGCGTGGCCAGCGCTGGCGGAGTCGATCACCGAGAGCGCAAGGGCTTGGTGGGAGGCGGTGGCTGCGTCGAACGCGGCCGCCTTGCGCGGTACAGCCGAACCTGTCTCGGTGAGCACGGTATCAGCGCCTGCTGCGGCGGCGCGCCGCCAACGTCGCTCACGCTGACCAGCCGATCTCAGTCGTTGTACCGCTGCAGCACGTACTGACCCGGCGCGGCGCCGAGCGATGCCTGTGCCGGAAGCGGCTTGGCCCTCACCGGTGCGCTCGAATACGCTGCCAGCCACCGCTGCCATGCCGGCCACCAGCTGCCATCGTGGCGCGGTGCCTGTGTCTGCCACTGTTCATGCGCGATCCACGGGCTGTGTTCGGAGCGGCAGGCGATCTGGTAGTGGCGGTTGGCGTGCCCGGGCTCGGAGACGATGCCGGCGTTGTGGCCGCCGGCCGCCAGCACGAAGGTGATCTCGGCCTCGCACAGGTGGTGCAGCTTGTAGACCGAGCGCCATGGTGAGATGTGGTCGCGCTCGGTGCCGACGAGGAAGACCGGCAGCCGGATGTCGGCCAGCGACACGGCGCCGCCATTGACGCGGTAGTTGCTCGTGGCCAGCGCGTTGTGCAGGTACAGCGCCGTCAGGTACTCGTGGTGCATGCGTGCGGGCAGGCGCGTGGTGTCGGCGTTCCACGCGGTCAGGTCAGTGAGCTGCTCGCGCTCGCCCATCAGGTACTCGCGCATGCGCCGCGTCCACACCAAGTCGCGAGAGTGCATGAAATGGAATGAGACGCCCATCTGCTTGCCGGTGAGGTAGCCCTGGCCGCGGGTGATCTCGCCGAGGTAGCCGACCTGGCTCTCGTCGATGAAGAGCCCGAGTTCGCCCGGCTCGGAGAAGTCGGTCTGCGCCGCGAGCAGCGTCAGCGACTTCAGGCGCGGCAGTTCGCCGTCGCAGCCGGCGAGCGGAGTCGGCGCACCCATCGCCGCCGCGGCGCTCGGCGGCCGGGGCATCGTGCCCGACGCGGAGCAGTTGCCGAAGGTCGCGACCCTCACGCTGCTCGCCGCGCAGACCGACTTCTCCGAGCCCGGCGAGCTCGGCCTGTTCATCGACGAAAGCC
>CANJKD010000409.1 GCA_947474415.1 Burkholderiales bacterium
GTGCCGCCTTCACGGCCGAGGCCGAGGCGCTGATCGACAAGTGCATCGAGAAGTCGACGACTTTCGGACAGATCGACGCCATCCACGATCTGGCGCAGCCGTACCCGCTCAAGGTCTTTCCCGACGCGGTGGGCCTGGGCGACGAGGGGCGCGAAAACCTGCTGGTCTACGGCGACATGATCTTCAACTCGATGGGCCCGCGCAACGAGTTGCTGGCGAAGAGCACGGCCCGCGTGGCCGAGGTCACGCAATGGATCATGGCGCACTGCCAGCGCGACAAGTTGCGGTCTGGCGGCTTCGGCGACCAGATCTACCAGGCCGCCGATGCCGGAGAAATTGACCCGCAGCACGCGCCCTTGCTGGTGCGGTCGTTCCTGTCGGCGGGGGTCGACACCACGATCAACGGCATCGGCAATGCGCTCTACAGCCTCGCGCACCACCCCGAGCAATACGCGCTGCTGCAGGCCGATCACTCGCTCGCGCGCCCGGCTTTCGAAGAGGCGCTGCGCTGGGAATCCACGGTGCAGACCTTCTTCCGCACGGCGGTGGGCGACTGCGACATCGCCCGCCTGCCGGTGCCAGACAACACCAAGGTGCTTTGCATGCTGGCGTCTGCCAACCGCGACCCGCGCAAGTGGGTTGACCCGAACCGCTACGACATCCAGCGCCGGCCGAGTGGCCACATGGCGCTGGGCTCGGGCATTCACGGCTGCGTCGGGCAAGCTGTGGCGCGGCTGGAGGGTGAAGTGATCCTGACCGCGCTGGCGAAGCGTGTGAAGCGCATCGAAGTGGCCGGCATGCACACGCGGCGCCTGAACAACACGCTGCGCGCGCTCGACACGCTACCGTTGCGGCTGGTTCCGGTCTGATCGATCTGATTCACGCATTTCAGGAGGCGCACGTGCCCGACATCACCTTCATCCATTTCGACGGCAGCGAGCAGGGGCTGGAAGCGCCCGAGGGCGTCAGCGTCATGCAGGCGGCCACGGGCGCCGGTGTGGCCGGGATCATTGCCGAGTGTGGCGGCTCGGCGATGTGCGCTACCTGCCATGTGATCGTCGACGACGCCTGGGCCGGCCAGCTGCCGCCACCGCTCGCCAACGAGTTGGAGATGCTGGAATGCACTGCCACCGAACGGCAACCGACCAGCCGCCTGTCATGCCAGATCAAACTCACGGCGGCGATGCAAGGCCTGGTCGTGCGCATCCCGGAGCGCCAGCAGTAAGCCGATGGACCGCACCGAGCGTTCGCGCAGCGTGGCGCCGCCTCACGCCACCACCAGCATGCCCACCCGACGCCTGCCCCGATCGACACCCGCCGGGCCGGCACGCCAGGTCGTCGACCTCGAACGCTATGTGCCGGCCTTCCTTACCTGGATCGCCAACAAGCTGTCGCGCGGGGCTTCGCAGCACTACCTGAGCGTGGCCGATGTCGGCATCGAGACCTGGCGCTGCCTGGTGCTGCTCGCGCTCGAAGGCTCGATCTCGGCGCAGCAGGTCTCCAAGGTCATCGGCATGGACAAGGGCTCGGTCAGCCGCTGCTTCAAGAGCATGCAGGCCAAGGGCTTGATCAAGCTTGGCCTGGATGCCGACGATGGCCGCCTGCGCATTGCCACATTGACTGACAAGGGGCGCAAGATGCACGACCAGATCCTGGGCATCGCACTGGAACGTGAACGTGTGCTTCTGTCGGTGCTGAGCGCGGCAGAACGCGACACCTTGATTGCCTTGCTCACGCGGCTGCATGAGAACCTGCCCGAAGTCGATGCCGCAACCGCGCGCTATGTGGCCGAGCGCTTCCCGAAGACCGCGGCGCGGCAACGGGCCCGAACCCCTGGAGATGAAGATGAGTAACGACGAAACCGAACAAGCCCGACAAGACAGCATCGTGATCATCGGTGGCGGCCATGCTGCCGCGCAGCTCTGCGCCGGGCTGGTGGCCGCCGGGCAGGGCGCACGCTTGCACCTGGTCTGCGAAGAGGCCGAGTTGCCGTACCAACGCCCGCCGCTGTCGAAGGCGTACCTGAAGAACCCGCTGGAAGTGCTGCAACTGCACCGCGCCGAGGCCTGGTACGTCGACGCCGGCATCACGCTGCACCGTGCCGACCCGGCGGTCGGCATCGACCGCGTGCGCCGCACCGTGCGCCTGCGCTCGGGCACCGAGCTGGCCTATGCGAAGCTGGTGCTGGCCACCGGCACGCGCGCCCGGGGGCTGCCGCACTTGCCGCACGCGCAAGGCAACGGGCAAGACAGCGGCCTGTCCAACGTCGCGGTGCTGCGCTCTGCAGCCGATGCGCTGCGCCTGCGCACACTGCTCGATGCGGCTCAGCACCTGACCCTGTTGGGGGGCGGCTTCATCGGCCTGGAGATCGCCGCCACCGCGCGCGCTGCCGGCAAGGCGGTGACGGTGCTCGAAGCCGCGCCACGCCTACTGATGCGTTCGGTGTCACCCGAGCTGGCCGAGCACGTGTTGCAGACGCATCTTGCCAGCGGCATCGACCTGCGGCTCGGCGTCGCGGCCGGCGGCTTCGAGATCAACGGCAATCGGCTCGCCGCGCTGGCCGTCGACGGGAAACGCGAGCCGGTCGAACTGATGGTGCTCGGCATCGGCGTTGTCCCCGAGCACACGCTCGCGAGCGAGGCCGGGCTGGCCTGCGACAACGGCATTCAAGTGGATGCGCTGCTGCGCACGTCGGACCAAAACATCCTCGCGATCGGCGACTGCGCCAGCTTCGACGAGCACACCAGCGGCCGCCACCTTCGGCTCGAATCGGTGCAGAACGCCAACGACCAGGCACGTACTGCGGTGGCCACCTTGCTGGGCCGCGAGGAGCCTTATCGTGCGCTGCCGTGGTTCTGGTCGGAGCAGGGCGCGTTGCGTTTGCAGATGGCCGGGCTGATGCCGCAAGACGGCACGCGCCACCGCCGCGCGGGAGCCTCGTCGGCAAGCTTCTCGATCCTGCACTACGCGCAAGACCGGCTGGTGTGCGTCGAGAGCGTCAATGCACCGCTCGACCACATGGCTGCACGCAAGCTGCTGGAGTCCGGCAAGAGCCCGTCGCCAGAGTTGGCCTGCGATGCGAACACGGCGCTGAAGACGCACCTTTGACGCGCCCCGTCGGGGACAACGACGCTCATCAGGCAACCTGTGTGCTCCGCACTCCGGTATTCGCCCTTTGGGCGGCCCAGCGGGCTCATGCCACCTGCCGCAGTGACAATGGTCATCTGCCAGGGCTCGCCAACGCGAGCTGTCAAGGGGAGCTACTGGCGGCACGCGTTGGGCGTCAGAGTCCCGGCATGCCCGCGTCCTCACAAGCCCGGCCTCCAGCGCGTGGCGGATGGGGTAGTACCCGGTGTACTTCTCCAGCGTTCGGAGGCCTCTGACCCGTGCGCGAAAGGTGTTGCCCACCTTCTGCAGGTGCGAGTCGGGGTTGCCTTGCTGGGTTGCCATTCCTGGAGGCCTTTGGGTGCAGGGTGTGGGTGCATGACTTTGGTCTGCAACCGGCGATGGCGCTTGTTCGCTCACACCCTGACGGCGTCGGCGTGGATCCCCTTCAGCTACCCCCGGAGAGGCAGAAA
>CANJKD010000410.1 GCA_947474415.1 Burkholderiales bacterium
ATGGGTCGACGGTGCTGACAACCAGGGTCCGGTTGTACTTGCTGGTGTTGAGCTCCAGCCCCACGTAATTGCCAGAGCCGAAGATGTTCTCCTGCTTGATCGACCCGGACAACGAAAGCTTGTCGGCCGATGAAAAGCCCGCGCCAAGCTGCAGGTTTCCGGTCGGCTTTTCCTTGACGGTGATCGTCAGGTCAACCTGGTCGGCAGTGCCGGGCACCTCGTTCGTGTCGACCGTCACGTCGCTGAAATAGCCGAGGCGGTCGACCCGGTCACGCGACAACTTGATCTTCCGGCCGTCATACCACGACGACTCGAACTGGCGGAACTCGCGACGCACCACCTCGTCACGGGTGCGGGTGTTGCCTGCGACGTTGATGCGGCGGATGTAGACGCGCCGAGCCGGATCGGCAACGATCATGATGGCCACCGTGCCATTGACGCGGTCAACCTCGGGGCGTGACTCGACTTTCGCGAACGCATAGCCGAAGGTTCCGAAACGGTCGGTGACGGCCCGCGTGGTTTGACTCACGGCTTCGGCGCGGTAAGGCTCGCCCGGCTTGATCACCACCAGCGTCTTGAAATCTTCTTCCTTGCCGAGGTACTCACCTTCCAGTTTCACACCCGTCACGGTGAAGGGTTGGCCTTCCTTGATGTTGATCGTGAAAGTGATGTCTTGCTTGTCCGGGGAAATCGCGACCTGGGTCGACTCGACATTGAATTCGAGATAGCCACGATTCAGGTAATAGGCTTTTAGGTTCTCCAGGTCGGCGTCGAGTTTGGCGCGTGAATAGCGATCCGCTTTGGTGTAGAAATTCAGCCAGCCCCCACTGTTCAGGTCGAACAAGCCCTTGAGCGTGCTCTCGGAGAACGCCTTGTTGCCGATGATGCGGATCTCGCTGATCTTCGAAACCGAGCCTTCGGTCACCGTGAAGCTGATGTTGACCCGGTTTCGTTCTTGAGGCGTGACCGTCGTGACCACCTCGGCGCCATACAGGCTGCGCGTGAGGTACTGTCGCTTGAGTTCTTGCTCGGCACGGTCGGCCAGGGCCTTGTCGAACGGCTGGCCTTCACTGATGCCGAAATCCTTGAGGGCTTTCAGCAACGGATCCTTGTCGAACTCCTTGAGGCCGACGAAGTCGATGTTGGCGATCACCGGCCGTTCTTCGACGATGACGATGACGACACCGGCATCGACGTCAATGCGCACATCTTTGTAGATGCCCGTGGCGAACAGCGCGCGCAGTGCCGCAGCGCCTTTTTCATCGCTGTACGTGTCGCCAATGCGAAACGGCAGTGACGCGAACACGGTTCCGGCGTCGCTGCGCTGCAGGCCTTCGACTCGGATGTCCTTGAGCACGAAAGGCGCCACGGCCCAGGCCGACCCGGCTTGGAGTGCCGTAGCGAGTGCGACACAAAGAAGGGAGGGACGCAGGGAGGAAAAACGGGGGCAGGAGGGTCGCATGCGGTGTGTCATTGCAGGCCCAGGAAGTGGGCCACGTCGGTGTAGAGAGCCAGGGACATCATCATGAGCAGAAGCGCCACCCCGCCGCGCTGCAGCCGATCCAGCCATGGGCCGGATACCGGCCGCCCCGTCACCCCCTCGAAAAGATAATACATCAGGTGTCCGCCGTCGAGCACCGGCAGCGGCAGCAGGTTGAGCACGCCCAGGCTGACACTCACGACCGCCAAGAAGCCAAGGTAGTAGGCCAGGCCAAGGCGCACGGATTGACCGGCGTAGTCAGCAATCGTGAGCGGCCCGCTGAGGTTCTTCAACGAGGCATTGCCCGTCAGCATCTTGCCCAGCATCTTGACCGTCAACAGCGACATCTGCCAGGTCTGAGACACCGCCTGCGACAGGCCGTCAACCAACCCGTAGCGCACCAGCACCATCTCGGGCGGCTGCCCGGGGTACACCTCGATGCGGCCAACCCGTTCGCCGCCTTCTTTCACAACTGCAGAGGTGACCGCCAGTTCCAGCACCTGACCGCTGCGCTCGACGCGCCACTGCATGGTCTTCGGCGTGGCGCCGCTGCCGCTGGCACGAATCAGTTCGCGCACCCGCGATGCGTCGACGATTTCCACACCGTCGATGCTGCGCACGCGGTCGCCGCTGCGCAGGCCGGCGAGTGCGCCGGCGCCGCCGGACTTCACTTCACCGAGCACCGGTTCGCTGAACGGATTACCGAGCCCGATGCGCTGCATCAATTTGGCATCGACCTCGGTGCCGCCCATCGCATCGAATCCAAGCACCACACGTCGCTGCGAATGGCCGGCGCGGTCGCTCACCATCAACTGAAGGCGCTCGCCCCGCATCGCGGCCTGCGTGACTTCCCAGCGCAGGTCGGTCATCGACCGCAGGTCTTGCCACTCAACACCATCGCTCGACCATGCGCGCACCCAGTCACCCGCACGCATCCCGGCCCGTTCGGCGAGGCTGGCTGCAACTGGCGGGCCCATCACCGCCTTCGGTTCGTCGAGACCGATCCAGTGCGCGGCCGCGTACAGCACGACGGCGAGCAGCAAGTTCGCCAGCGGCCCGGCGGCAATGATCGCCGTCCGCTGCCAGAGCGTCTTGCGGTTGAAGCTGCGCGCCAGTTCTTCGGGTCGAACCACGCCTTCGCGCTCATCGAGCATCTTCACGTAGCCGCCAAGCGGCAGGGCGCACAGCACGAACTCGGTACTGTCCGGCGTGGCCTGGCGGCGCAGGATCACGCGCCCGAACCCGATCGAAAAACGCAGCACCTTCACCCCACACGCGACGGCCACCCGGTAGTGGCCGTACTCGTGAATCACGATCAGCACGCCGAGCGTCAGAACGAAAGCGAGCACGGTGGTGATCATGCGGAGAAACCCTTTACAAACTGCGAAGCCTGGCGGCGCGTGCGTACGTCCAGTTCGAGCAAGCCACCGATCGACTCGCACTCCCCGTTATGTGCCGAGACATGCGCGAGCGTGTCGACATTGACGCTGTGAATCTGGTCGAAGCGGATGCTGCCATCGAGGAAAGCCGCCACCGCCACTTCGTTCGCCGCGTTCAGTACCGCCGTGCTGCCCGGTGCGCCGCGCAAGGTTTCCCAGGCGAGTGCCAGACCGGGGTAGCGCGTTAAATCCGGGGCCTCGAAGGTGAGCGAGACCAGCGCATGAAAATCGAGCTGCCCGGCACCCGATTCGACCCGCTTCGGGAATGACAAGCCATAGGCGATCGGCACCCGCATGTCGGGCGTGCCCATCTGGGCCAGCACCGAATTGTCGCGGCACGTCACCATCGAGTGGACGATGCTCTGCGGGTGGATCACGACACGGATCTGTTCCGGAGTCAGGTCGAACAACCAGCGCGCTTCGATCACTTCGAGCGCCTTGTTCATCATGGTCGCAGAGTCGACCGAAATCTTGCGGCCCATGACCCAGTTCGGGTGCGCGCAGGCCTGGTCCGGCGTCACGTGCTTCAGCGTCGAAGGGTCACGGGTCCGAAACGGCCCGCCGGAGGCAGTGAGCAGAATGTGGTCGATGTGCGCCGGCCAGCACGCGCGGTCTTCGGGCAGGCACTGGAAGATCGCCGAGTGCTCGCTGTCG
>CANJKD010000411.1 GCA_947474415.1 Burkholderiales bacterium
GAACGAACTCCAGAGCGCGTGATCAGCTACTTTCAAGACCGCCGTGTGCGTTATGCGGCTTGAGACTTCACAGGGCCGGATCAATAGTTTGGCCCAGACAGCGTCAGCGCCAAACCAATCCCGTCGGCAAAGTCCATGACGCTGCCTACGAAGGGGCCGCGCCCCCCAACCGGGACGCCTCGGCACGCGCAATCAACTGGCTGACCCGCGCAACCGAGAGGCCCAACTCGCCCGCCAAGGCCGTCATGCTGATGCCGCTTTCAACGTGCGCGCGGCGCAGCGACTCCTCTCGGTTCTCGCACACGCGCAGCCAATGCGTCAGGTCTCGGGGTGCGCTGCGCTGCGCCTTCGGCACATCTTTCGAGCTCACGCCGGAGTGCGTTACCAGGCTCTGCATTCGCGCCACAAAGTCGTCATCGCCCAGGTAGATTTGCTTGTTGAGCGCCGAATCCCACAGCCGCACATCACGCCCCGCTGCCACCAGTTGGGCATAGCGCCGTGCGGCGCGCCGCGTGTCGCCGGCTGTATTTGCGACGTAGCCCAACAGGTAGCCGTACAAGCCCCCGGTGTCGAGCCATTCCGGCGCAGCCGCTTCGCCGACATGGGCCCGATAGCTCGACCATGGCCAGGCTTGCGGCGCATCCACCATGCCTGCGCGAACCGGGTTCAGCTCGACGTAGCGGCACACTTCCAGCAGGTAGGCGTCCCTGTCGATCATGATCGCCTTGAAGCGTCCCTGAAACAAGTGCCCTACTTTCGCATGGCGCCGATTGAACGATTGCGTGTACACGCCGTTGATGTGGCGCATCAACTGCGACAAGTTGGCCGCACGCGTGTGCAGCACGAAGTGGTAGTGATTCCCCATCAGGCAGTAGGCCAACATCTGCGCGTCGAAACGCGTCAGCCCCTGCGCCACCACGGCCAGCAGTGCCCGGCGGTCGGCATCGTTCTCGAAAATGCTTTCTTGCCGGTCACCCCGCGACGTGACGTGGTAGACCGCACCGGGGAACTCGATGCGAAGTGGGCGGGACATCAGCCCACTCTACGTAAAAGCTGACAGACTTGGGGTTTATATTTAAGACCTGACCCCTTTGCTTGTAGACTGACTTTCTTTTGCGAGGGCTCACCATGATTCTCGAAATCGCCGACATCCGCATCGCACCGGGCAAGGGCGCCGAATTCGACGCCGCCATCCAACATGGCGTCGAGACCGTGGCCTCGAAGGCCAAGGGCTTCCGGGGCTACAAGGTGAACAAGGGTGTCGAGTCGCCCGAACGCTACCTCCTGATGATCTACTGGGACACGCTCGAGAACCACATGGTCGACTTCCGCGAAGGGCCGCTGTTCCCGCAGTGGCGCGCCATCGTCGGCCCGTTCTTCGCAGTGCCGCCGTCGGTCGAACACTTCACGCTCATCGCCAAATCGGCGTGACGCGAGGCGCGGTACGCTTGCGCCCTCGATTGCGCCGTGCGTGCGGGGTCGTGCAGACTCTGTTGGTGACGGCCATGACGCTCACCCTTGTCGGGCCGGTTGCTGCGGCCGGCACGCCGGCGGTGTCGGCACCGGCCCTGCAGGTTCCGCCGGTCGCGTTGGCCGAGCGCACGCTGCGCAACGGCTTGCAGGTCATTGCGGTGCCGAACCGCGCCAGCCCGACCGTGAGCGTGCAGGTCTGGTACCACGTCGGCGCGAAAGACGACCCTGCGGGCCGCTCCGGCTTCGCGCACCTGTTCGAGCACCTGATGTTCAAGCGCACACGCTACCTGCGCGCTGAACAGTTCGACCGCCTGACCGAAGACGTGGGCGGCGCGAACAACGCCTTCACCAGCGACGACGTGACAGCGTTCCAGGACATCGTGCCGTCGAACCACCTGGAGGCGCTGCTCTGGGCCGAGGCCGAACGCATGGCGAATTTGGACGTGGTGCAGGCCAGCTTCGAATCGGAGCGCTCGGTCGTCAAGGAAGAATACCGCGAGCGGGTGCTGACGCCGCCCTACGGCCGCTTCACGAACGCCATCGGCTCGCTGCCGTACCAGTCGCACCCGTACCGCCGCCCGGTGATCGGCCGCATCGAAGACCTGGAAGCCGCCACGCTCACCGACGTGACCACCTTCCACGCCACCTACTACCGCCCGGACAACGCCACGCTGGTGGTCGCGGGCGACTTCGACCCCATACAGCTCGACGCCTGGGTCGACAAATATTTCGCACCGGTGCCGCGCCCGGCCACGCCGGTGCCGCGCGTCACGGTCACCGAACCGGCCTGGGTCCAGGACCGCCGCATCGCCCTCACCGGCCCGAGAGTGGCCCTGCCCGCCGTGGCGCTGGCCTGGCTGGCACCACCGCTGACGAGCCCGGATGCGCCCGCACTGCGCATCGCCGCAGCGCTGCTCAGCGGCGGGGAGTCGTCGCGCCTGATCCAGTCGCTGGTGTACCGCCGGCAACTCGCCGCGCAGGCCGGTTTCGATGCCGATCTGCGCGCCGGGCCGGGCCTGCTGGTCGCCACTGCAACGGCGGCAGGCGGCAAGCCGCTGGCCGCCGTGCAGGCGGGGTTGCTGGCCGAAGTGCTGCGCCTCGCGCAGCAAGCGGTACCGCAGGCCGAACTGGCCAAGGTCAAGACGCAGTTGCTCACCGAGGCGCTGCTGGCGCGCCAGACCCCGGAAGGCCTGGGCGCTGCGGTGGCCGAAGCGGCGGTGCTGGAAGGCGGCGCCGAACGCATCAACACCGGCCTGGCCGCGCTGCAGGCCGTGACGGCCGCCGACGTGCAGCGCGTCATGCGTCGCTACCTGGGCGGCACGCGCAAAGTAACGATCGAGTACAGGCAGGAAAGGGTGGCGAAGTGAGCCGGCATCGCGTGGCGTGGATGACATGGCGAACGGCATTGCGGGCGCTGCTGGCGTCATCGATGGCGCTGGCCTTCGCAGCCGGAGCGCAGCCGTTCGAAACCGCGCCAGCGCCTGCCGCACCCCGCCCGCTGATGATTGCCGCACCGACCGAGCAGCGGCTGCCGAACGGCCTTCGCGTGGTGCTGGCCGCGCGCCCCGGCGTGCGGCTCGTGACGGCGCAGCTGCTGGTGTTGTCGGGCAGCGAGGCCGACCCGCCGAAGCGCGCCGGCCTGTCCGGCATGACGGCCGGCCTGCTGACCAAGGGCACGCGGCAGCGCAGTGCGGCGGCGCAAGCCCGCGAGGCCGAGTCGCTGGGCGGCGCGCTCGAAAGCAGCGCCGGCTGGCATCAATCGCAGGTCTCGATCACGGTGACCGTGTCGCAACTCGACCACGCACTGGCCCTGGTCAGCGATGCTGCCATGCACCCGCGCTTCGCACCGGTCGAACTCGCCAGGCTGCGCACGCAGTCGCTCGACAGCCTGAAGGTCGCGTACTCGCAACCCGCCACACTCGCTGCGCTCGAGGCCGACCATCGCTTGTTCGGCGCGCGCCCCTACGGCCACCCGGTGGAGGGCACGCCGGCCGCGCTGCGGCGCATCACCCGCGCCGACCTGTTGGCCTTTCACCAAGCCCGCTACCGGCCCGACAACGCGGTGCTGGTGCTGGCCGGTGACATCGAC
>CANJKD010000412.1 GCA_947474415.1 Burkholderiales bacterium
ATCTGGGACTGGACTTCGGTGGTCAGCGTCGTGTCGTTCCTGGCCCCCAGGCCGATCAGGTGGGCGTGCGTTTCCATGTGGCCGCCGCCGTAGTAGAACTTGCCGTCGGCAGCCGGCGTGTAGTTGCCGTTCGACTGGAACGCAAGGCAGCTGTCGACGGTCTGGGTTGGGTCGCAGCCCTGGAAGGTGATGTAGCCCGCGCGCATCGACAGGAACTTGCGGTCTTGGGTGCTCAAGCCGGCCACGCCAAGCTTCTGCGCCACATAGGCACCGTAGATCCACTTCGATGCGGACGCCACGCTCATGGGCACCGTCGACAGGTATTTCACGGCGCTGGTGGGGCTGGTGATGGAACCCGACGCCAGCTTCGCATCCTTGCTGCCCACTTCCCAGTAGAACGGCCGCACGCTGTTGCACGCGTTCACCGTGCTCTGTGCCGTGGCGGTGGCTGCCGCCGTGCGCTGGTCATTCGTCAGGCTCTCGATGCGGGCCATGGCGTCAACCACCGCCGCATCTGCATTCACCGTCGCCGCTTCCACGTCCGGCGCAGCCGGATCGCCACCCCCACCACCACCGCCCCCACCACAAGCGGAAAGCGCCAGCGGCGCGAGAAGGGTCAGCAAGGGCAAGCGCAAGTTCATGGCGCGAATTCTGCTGGCCGGTGCACTCGCGATGGCCCGCAAATGGAAACGGCATGTGACGGGCGCAGGGCGCGCCGGAGCCGATCAGGCCGTCTCGCCAGCGGGCCCGAACAGCGCTTCGAGCTGCAGCAGCGAATCCGCTTCATGCAGCGGCTTGTCGCGGCGAATGCGCAGCATGCGCGGGAAGCGCACCGCGATGCCGCTCTTGTGGCGCGGGCTGCGGTTGATGCCCTCGAAACCCAGCTCGAACACCAGCGTGGGCGTGACGCTGCGCACCGGGCCGAATTTCTCCATCGTGGTCCGGCGGATCACGCGGTCGACATCGCGGAACTCGGCATCGGTGAGGCCTGAATACGCCTTCGCGAACGCGACGAGTTGCAGCGCGCCGACCGGTGCCGGTTCGCGCCGTGCGATGGCATCGACCACCGCCTGCGCCTCGGCGGCATCGCGGGGCGGGCGGCTCCACACCGCGAAGGTGTAGTCGGTGTAGACACTCGCGCGGCGGCCGTGGCCGGCCTGGGCGTAGACCAGCACGGCATCGACGCTGAAGGGGTCGACCTTCCACTTCCACCAGGTGCCACCACCGATGTCGGCCTGCTTGCGGCGGCCGGTGCCGTAGCGAGCCTCGCGGTGCTTCAGCATGAAGCCTTCGACGCCACGATCGCGCGCCTCTTCGCGCAGCAGGGCCAGCGCCGCCCAGGTGTCGCGCGTTTCGGTCGGCGAGACCTGGATGCGGCCCTCCGTGGCCTCGATCAGCAAACCGCGCCGCACGTGCTGCGGCTCGTCGCGAAGGTCGCGCCCCTGCGCTTCTGGCAGGTCATAGGCGATGAAGCTGACCGGCGCGTCGGCGAGCACCCGCTTCGTCAGCGTCTTGCGACCGATGCGTTGCTGCAGCAGGTTGAACGGCCCCGGACGACCCCCGATCCAGACCACGATCTCGCCGTCGAGCACGGTGCCGTCTGGCAGCGGCAGCGCCAGCGCCACGACCTCGGGAAAACGCTCGGTTACCAATTCCTCGCCGCGCGACCAGATCCACACCTGGCCGACGCGCTTCACCACCTGGGCGCGGATGCCGTCGTACTTCCATTCGACCAACCACTCGGCGGGCGGGCCGAGCCGTTCATCGAACTCGGCGACCGGCACGCCCAGCGCATGCGCAAGGAAGAACGGGTACGGCTGGCCAGCGTCCGCAGGGCCCGGCCCATCGGTCGAGACCAGCCGCGCATAGTGCTGCGCATCGGGCCATGCCTTCGCATCGGTGTAGCCCATCATGCGCTGCGCCACCAGCTTGGCGTCGACACCGGCATGCTCGGCGAGCGCCCGCTGCACCAGCAGTTTCGACACGCCGACCCGGAAGCCGCCGCCGATCAGCTTGGTCAGCAGGAAGCGGCCCGGCGTGTCAAGTTCATCCCAGTAGGAAGCGATGCGTTCAGCCTGCTCGGCAGGCGCTGCGCCTCGCAGCGGGAGCAGGCGCTGCTCGACCCATTCGGCCAGGCCCACATCGCTGCAGGCGCCGGGCGGCGGCAGCACATGGGCGATGGTTTCGGCCAGGTCGCCGACCGCCTGGTAGGCCGCCTCGAACAGCCACTCGGCGAGGCCCGCCCGCTCGCAGGCCAGCGCGCGCAGCACGGCGGTGGGCACGACCTGGCGCGGTTTGCCACCGGCCAGAAAGTAGACCGCCCAGGCGGCGTCGGCCGGCAACGCCGTTGCAAGGTAGCGCTTCAATGCCTCGACCTTGGCGCGGGTGGCGGTGCTCGCGTCGAGCTCCGCGAAGAGGTTCGCGAAGGCCTTCATGCGGGGCTGTCGCTGGGTTGGTCGCCGGCACCGGCACCATCACGATCGGCGGCGGCGCCGTACGCCGTCTCGAACGAGCCCGACTCCAGCCCTTGTTCGCGCAGCCAGCGCACCATCACCGCTTCATAGCCATGCGTGACGATGACGCGCGTTGCGCCTGTGCCGCGAATCGCGCGCTGCAGGCCGGGCCAGTCGGCATGGTCGCTGAGCACGAAACCGCGGTCCACAGAGCGGCGCCGGCGTGCGCCGCGCAGCTGCATCCAGCCGCTGGCGAAGGCATCGCTCGCATCGCCGAAGCGACGTGCCCACGCCGAACCTTGCACCGACGGCGGTGCGATCACCAGCGCGCGTTTCAGGCGTGCGGTATTGGCAACATCGTCGGCCACGTCGCTGACCCGTTGGGTGGCCGGCAGCGCCACCCCGGCCGCGCGATAGGCCCGGTTCAACAGCTCGACGGCGCCGTGAACCACGATGGGCCCGATGCCGGCATCGACGCCCGTCAGGATGCGCTGCGCCTTGCCGAAGCTGTAGCCGAGCAACAGGCTGACGCGGCCGGCATCGGCATTCGCCTGCCACCAGGCGTTGATGGCGGCGAAGATTTCGCGCTGCGGCGCCCAGCGGTAGATCGGCAGCCCGAAGGTGCTTTCGGTGATGAAGCAGTGGCAGCGCACCGGCTCGAACGGCGCGCAGGTGGCGTTGTCTTCGCGCGGGTCATCGGCGGCACCGGCCACGAAGTAGTCGCCGGCCGCCACCCAGACCCGTCCCTTGTGTTCAAGCCGCACCTGGGCCGAGCCGAGCACATGACCGGCCGGGTGCAGCGACACGCGCACGCCGAAGTGGTCAACGGCCTCGCCGTAGGCCAGGGTCTGCAGGTCGATGTCGCCGAGGCGCGACCGCAGCACGCCTTCGCCGGGCGCGGCGGCCAGATAGTGCGCATGGCCACGGCGTGCGTGGTCAGCGTGGGCGTGGGTGATGATGGCCCGATCGACAGGTCGCCAGGGGTCGATGTAGAAGCCGCCGGGCGGGCAGTAAAGGCCCTCGGGGCGCCGCACGACGAGGTCGTCGGCAGCCGATGCGCTGGAGGTCACGGGCAGCATGCGCCCATGGTAGTGGGGCGATCGG
>CANJKD010000413.1 GCA_947474415.1 Burkholderiales bacterium
AGCGGCGGGATTGTATCGACGGCCCCACGTTGCGGCCCTCAGGCCAGCGTCGGGCCGCCATGGGCCACGAAGAGACCCACCACGTGGCCCTCTGCGGCCTGAGCTCCCCTCGGGGGGCGGGGCCGAAGGCACCTTGGGGCGGTCATCAACGTGGCAGCGAATTCACTTCCTTTTCCCAGCGCTCGATCAACCGCTTGCGTTCGGCCGCGCGGCCGTACTTCTGGAAGTCGTACTTCACGAGCCGCACGCTCTCGATGCTCGGGGTGCGCGCATCGGGCTTGAAGGTCTTGTTGGCCGGCACCTGCAGCGAGTTCGCTTTCGCGCCGATGCTCTGGCCCGCCGGGCTCATCAGCCAGTCAGCGTAGCGGCGTGCCGCCTCGCGGCTGCGCGAGCCCTTCACCAGCGCGAGCCCGCCGATCTGGTAGCTCGTGCCTTCGCAGGGCGCCGCGCTCCTGACCATCGTGAAGCCCTGCTGGCGCTCGCTCTCGAAGCCGAAGACGAAACTCACGCCGGTGCCGACCTCGCCCTTCGCCACGCTCTTGGCCTGCGCCTGGCCGCTGCGCGTGTACTGGGTGACGTTGCGGTGCAAGCGCTGGAGGTCGTCGAAGGCCGCGCCTTCGCCCATCAGCTGCACCAGGCCGGCAAGAATCGTGTAGCCGGTGCCGCTCGACCCGGGTTTCGAAGTCTTGACCTCGCCCTGGTACTTCGGGTCAGTCAGATCGGCCCGGCACTTCGGCGCGGGCAGCTTTTTCTTGCGCCGCAGGTCTTCGTTCCAGCCGAAGCCGATCACGCTGGTGTAGAAGCCACCGACATGGTTCTCGCTCATCGCGTACTGGCGCACCGCCCAGCCGCGCAGGTCATTCAGGTAGGCGGGCCGGTACGCGTCGAGCAAACCCACTTCGGCGGCCTGCAGATACGGGTCACCAGTGCCGCCCCACCAGATGTCGGTCTTTGGGTTCTGGCTTTCGGCGCGCAACTGCGCCAGTGCTTCTCCGGTGGCCTTGTGGACCTGCATACCTTGACGCCGGTCTGGGCCTGGAATTCCCTGGCCGCCGCTTCGCACCAGCCCTGGTCGGTGGAGCACAGCGCCGTGAGCTGGCCCTGCGCAACCGCAGCGCGAACCCACCACGAAACATTGCTCATTTCGCCCTCCGGGCCACTCGATGCCCGGTATTATCGAAGCGGTTCGCGCGGCCCCGGCCGCGCGAACCAGCCCGGTCACTCGCTGGTCCCGAGCACGTCGCCGAAGCCCTGCCACTGCGTGCCGGTGAACTTCGCCAGCTGGCCCTGCTTGACGAGGAAGAAGTCGGTCGGCGTGGTGTTCAGCGCCATGCCCGGCAGCAGCAGCGGCAGCTTCAGATTCTTGATGTTGGCGGCCTGCTTCATCACGTTCTCACGCGTCAGGTCATTGCCGCACTGCTTCAGGATGTGCACCATGGTCTGCGCCGTCAAATAGGCGTAGAGGTTGGTGGCGTCCTTCGGGTCACCCTCGCGATAGTAGCGGCCCATGAAGGCGCGCCATTTGAGCATCGAAGCGTCGTCCTTCCACTGCGGGTCGTTCGGGTCCTTGTAGTACTGCAGCGTCAGCAGGCCCACCGATTTGTCGAGCCCGGCCGGCACCAGCACCGAGCCCACCGAGGCGCTCACGTTGTTGATGATGTGCAGCGGCTTCCAGCCCGAATCAAACGCCTTGCGTACCGCCTGAGCGCCGAACTTCGGCGTCGTGATGTTGATGAAGGTGTCGGCACCCGAACCCTGCAGCGTCAGCATCTGCGAGTCGACCGTCGGGTCGCTCACCTCATACGTGGCCTCGGCCACGATCATCTTCGCGCCCGCAGCGCCCAAGCCGTCCTTCACGCCCTTCAGCACGTCCTTGCCGAAGTCGTCGTTCTGGTACAGGACCGCGACCTTCGCGTTCGGCTTGTTCTTCAGCAGGTATTTTGCGTAGATGCTGCCCTCGGCCTGGTAGCTCAGGTTGAAGCCCAGCGTCCAGGGAAAGTTCTTCGGGTCGGCCCATTTGGTGGCGCCGGTGGCGAGTAACAGGTGCGGCACCTTCTTGGCGTTGATGTACTTGTGGATCGCCGAATTGCTCGGCGTGCCCAGGGTCTGGAACAGCGCCAGCACCTCGTCTTGCTCCACAAGTTTGCGCACCTGTTCCACGGTCTTGGGCGGGCTGTAGCCATCGTCGAGGCTGATCAGATTGATCTTGCGGCCATTGATGCCGCCGGCATCGTTGATCATCTTGAAGTAGGCGGTGTGCAGCTTGCCGATCGTGCCGTAGGCCGAGGCCGGGCCGCTGTAGGGCATGGTCTGGCCGAGCTTGATCTCGGCGTCTGAAGCACCGGGGCCGTACTTCTTCTGGGCCTGTGAGGGCAAGGCAATGAGCGCCAGCGCCACGGTGATGGCGGCTGCAAGCACACGGCGATTCGGGCTGAACTTCATGGTGTCTCCTTCGATGCAATGAACGAAAACGGGCCGAGGCGAACGCCATGACCCGGACGAGGACTCGATGTCTGTCTGGCCACCCTCTCGACGCCACCCACTCAACGTGAGAGGCGCCACTTCAGCCGACCCGCGACGATCCGGAAAAACCCGGCCACACCGCCCGGCATCACGTACATGAAAACGATCAGGAAGATACCGTAGATCGCCCAAGGCGCCGCCTTCGAGATCTGGTCGGCTACGTTCGGGATGAACTGGATGAACAGCGCGCCGTAGATCGCGCCGGGAATGGACGCCAGCCCACCGATCACCACGCCCACCACCAGCGTGATCGACAGGAACACGTTGAACGAATCGGGCGCGACAAACTGGATCACGATCGCCCCCAGCGCGCCGGCGATGCCGGTGTACATGGCCGACACCCCGAAGGTCAGCGACTTGACCATCGCCGTGTTCACACCCATCGCCGTGGCTGCAATGGGCTGGTCACGGATCGCCACCATGGCCCGGCCCATGCACCCGCGCAGGATGTTCCAGCCGATTGCGAACAGCGCTACCGCGCACACCAGCACCACGAAGTAGAGCCACTGGTCTTGCGACAACCCGCTCCACTCCGGCGGCTCGGGCTTGACGATGACGATGCCCTGCACGCCACCGGTCCAGTGCTCGAAGCCCTTGTATTTCAGGATCTGCGGCATTGCCACACCGAGCGCGAAAGTGGCCAGCGCGAGGTACACGCCTTCGAGGCGCAGCGCCGGCAGGCCGAACAGAAAGCCCACGACCCCGCAGACCACGCCGGCGGCCGGAATCGTCAGCCAGTAGGGCACGCCGAACTTGTCCATCAGCACCGCAGCCACATACGCGCCGATGGCATAAAACGCGCCGTGGCCGAGCGAGATCTGGCCGTTGTAGCCGGTCAGCATGTTCAGCCCGAGCAGCGCGATCGCGTAGACCAGCACCAGCGTGAACTGGAAGACCCGGTAGTTGCTGATGAGGAAGGGCAACACGCAGGCGCCGACCAGCAGCAGGGCCAGGCCGAGCAGCTGGTTGCGGCTCAGCGCCGGGCGCGCCTTGGGGGTGGAAGACGGGGTGGTCATGCTGCTCAGA
>CANJKD010000414.1 GCA_947474415.1 Burkholderiales bacterium
CCGCGCGACACCAAGGACCCCGGCAAGGCGGGCCGCGTGCGCCTGCTGTACGAGGCGAACCCGATCTCGTTCCTGATCGAGCAGGCGTTCGGTGCCGCCAGCACCGGCCGCAAGCGCCTGATGGACGTGCAGCCGGAATCGCTGCACCAGCGCATCGGCTTCGTGTTCGGCTCGACCGAGGAGGTCACGCGCATCGAGGGCTACCACCGCGACGAGCCACCCGCAGCCTACGACTCGCCGCTGTTCGGCAAGCGCGGCTTGTATGCGGCTGGGGCATGACCATGAGCGCTTTTCGGTGGATCCACGCGTTGCGGTGCGGCCCGGCTGACTCAAATACTCCGTCCCTCGGCGGTGAGTGAATTCATTTGTTCCCAACCCATCTCTTTCCGCGAGGCGCCCATGTCAGCCCAACACCCGATCATCGCGATCACCGGTTCGTCCGGCGCCGGCACCACCTCGGTGACCCGCACCTTCGAGAGCATCTTCCGCCGCGAAGGCGTGGTCGCGGCCGTCGTCGAAGGTGACAGCTTCCACCGCTTCGACCGTCAATCGATGCAGGTCGCGATGGCCGAGGCCGAGGCGAAGGGCAACCTGCACTTCAGCCACTTCGGCGAAGAAGCCAACCTGTTCGCGGAGCTGGAGCAGCTGTTCCGCACCTACGCCGACACCGGCAGCGGCAACAGCCGCAAATACCTGCACAGCGACGCGGAAGCCGCGCCCTACAACCAGGCGCCCGGCACCTTCACGCCCTGGGAACCGGTGCCCGACAGCGAGTTGCTGTTCTACGAAGGCCTGCACGGCGGCGCGCGCACCCAAACGATCGACATCGCGCGCTTCACCGACCTGCTGATCGGCGTGGTGCCGGTCATCAACCTCGAGTGGACCCAGAAAATCCACCGCGACAAGCGCACGCGCGGCTATTCCACCGAAGCGGTGACCGATGTGATCCTGCGCCGCATGCACGAGTACGTGCACTACATCTGCCCGCAGTTCACGCGCACCCACATCAACTTCCAGCGCGTGCCGGTGGTCGACACGTCCGACCCCTTCAGCGCACGCACCATTCCCACCGCCGACGAAAGCCTGGTGGTGATCCGCTTCGCGAACCCGAGGGGCTTCGACTTCCCTTACCTGCTGAGCATGCTGCACGACTCGTTCATGTCGCGCGCCAACACGCTGGTGGTGCCGGGCGGCAAGATGGAACTGGCGATGCAGCTGATCTTCACACCGATGATCCTGCGGTTCGTCGAGCGCCGCAAGAAGCTGCTCGCGGCTTGACTGGCCGCGAACCTGCGGCAACTACATTCGCTCCCTCTCCCTGGGCCACGAAGAGGCACCTTCGAGGCCCAGGGAGGTGCGCGACCAGCTGGAGACGCATGGCAAGGTGGTGGGCACACGGCTGCAGTTTGCCGACCATGCCGCCATGGCCCGCGCCTTCGGCCTGCACGCCGAACGGGTCGAGCGGGTCGAGCGGGTCGAGCGGGTCGAGGATTTGACAGGCGCCATCCAGCGTGCGCCGGATGTGGTTCGTACAGGGCGCCCGGCACTGCTGGACGTGCTGGTCACCCCCGAGGCGGTATCGTCAGACGCCAAGTCCGGCCTGGCCTGGGTGCGAGACCTGCAGGCGCTCGGCGCCTGGGACCACGCCGAGCACCAATGGCGTCACGGCTGAGCCGTTCCTGAACCGACATCACGAACGACACCATGGACTTCACGCTGACCCCTGAACTGGCCGAACTGCAGGCCCGCATCAAGCGCTTCATTGCCGACGAGATCATGCCGTTCGAGACCGATCCGCGCCAAGGCGCGCATGGCCCGCATGAATCGTTGCGCGACGCACTCGTCGACAAGGCGCGCCAGGCCGGGTTGCTGTCGCCGCACGCCGCACATGAGTACGGCGGGCTGGGCCTGTCGCACATCGGCCGCGCGGTGGCGTTCGAGGAGGCTGGCTACTCGATGCTCGGCCCGGTGGCGCTGAACATCTTCGCGCCCGACGAAGGCAATATGCATTTGCTCGAGGCCGTAGCCACGGCGGCGCAAAAGGAGCAGTGGCTGCGGCCGATGGCCGAGGGCCACATTCGCTCCTGCTTCTGCATGACCGAGCCTGCGCCGGGCGCCGGCAGCGATCCGTCGATGATGACCACCACCGCCGTGCTTGATGATGCCGACGGCCGCTACGTGATCGACGGCCACAAGTGGTTCATCACCGGTGCCGACGGCGCGGCGCTGGCCATCATCATGGCCAAGGTGCCCGACGTGGGCGCCACCATGTTCCTGGCCGACATGGGCGCGCCCGGCATCACGCTGGAACGCAACATGGACACGCTCGACACCTGCTTCCCCGGCGGCCACGGCGTGCTGCGCTTCGAAGGCCTGCGCGTGCCGGCCTCGGCCATCCTCGGCGAGCTGGGCCAGGGCTTCCGTTACGCGCAGCTGCGGCTGTCACCGGCGCGGCTGACGCACTGCATGCGCTGGCTCGGCGCCGCGCGCCGCGCACACGACGTGGCGCTGGGCTACGCGCGCCGCCGGCTCGCCTTCGGCCGGCCGATCGGCGAGCACGAAGGCGTGGGCTTCATGCTCGCCGACAACGACATGGACCTGCACCTCGCGCGCCTGACGGTGCAGCACTGTGCCTGGGTGCTCGACCAGGGCCAGCTCGCGCTGCACGAATCGAGCCGCGCCAAGGTCATCGTCTCCGAAGCGGTCTGCCGCGTCGCCGACCGCTGCGTGCAGATCCTCGGCGGCCAGGGCGTGACGGACGAGACGGTGGTGGCACGCATCTTTGCCGACATGCGAGCCTTCCGGATCTACGACGGCCCCTCCGAGGTGCACCGCTGGAGCCTGGCCAAGCGCATCATGAAAGGCGCGCGGCCGGCCGCGGCGCAATCGTGACCGAAGCGCGCTGCCCGTGGAGGCTCTGGCGTCCTACCTGCGCCGCAAGCCGCCGGGCGTGCTGCTGGCCTCCGCGCACGCCATCGAGCGCGAGTACCGCGTGATCAGCACCGCACTCGCGTTCGTGAGCTTCTCGGCGGCAGTCGCCCTGCTCGCCTAGCCGGGTTGCAACGCGACCGTGACCACGTAGACCTTGTCGCCATACAGCGCCACGCCCCGGTTCGTCGGGCGCAACTGCAGCCTCTCTGCCGGCACCTCCTTCTTGCAGCGCCACAGCTCCGCGCCGGTCCTGGCGCCGAGGGCGATCACTTGCGAGCCCGGCGTGGTGACGTACCTGTAAACGCGTTCGACGCAATCGAGCCGTTCTTTGAAACCCGGAAACGCCCACGCATTCCCCCCAGGAAGCCCGGGATTTCCGCGTCTCGAAGCAGCGGCGCACGCGGGCTGGCGGCCCGTGCTTCCCGAGCGGTGGTACAACTCCGGCCGGCCATTGCGCCGAACGGTTTGCGCCCCTCCATGCCGATGAGGAGCGGAGCCACCCATTTCAACCACACGAGGTGAGACCATGAGCGCTGACAGAGACCGAGCCATCCGCAGGCAGAAACAGAAGCGGGCGAAGAGCAGCAAGAAGCACGCGCAACAGCAACGCCAGCAGC
>CANJKD010000415.1 GCA_947474415.1 Burkholderiales bacterium
ACCGGACAATCGCGGCGATGGGGGGCGGCAGCATGCTAGCCGTGCAACTCGCGGCAGCTCTCTTTGCGGCGGCCACGGCCGTGCTGCTGGCGATGATCGCGCGGCGCTGGGTGACGCCGCTGGCAGCCGGGCTGGCAGCGATCGCCTATCTCGCAGGGCTGGAGGCGCTGGCGGGCGGGGGAGGACAATCGCCGGTGTTCTACAATCTGCCGGTGGCCGCCATGGCACTGCTCACACTGAAGGCCTGCGATACGCGTGATCCGGCACGCTTTCGCCGCCTGGCTGTCGCAGCCGTATTATGCGGGGGAGTGGCGCTGACGATTAAGCAGACCGCGCTTGCCGAGTGCCTGTTCTTCGGTGGGGTGCTGGTGCTCCAGGCGCAGCGACTGGGGCTCGGCAGCGGCGTTGTGGCGCGCGATGCGGTGCTGCTGGCGCTGCTCGGTGCGTTGCCGTCGCTTGCCTGCCTCGGCTTCTTCGCGGCGAGCGGCCACGGATCGGATTATCTGTTCGCCACCTTGTTCTCGAGCTTCGGCCGGATGCCGATGGCTTCGGGCGAGCGGCTCGCGCTGGCCGCCTATCTGGCGCCGCGGATCGTGCCGCTGCTGATCATGGCGATCGCCGGTGTTGCCTTGCTGCTGCGCCGCCCCGCGCGTGAGGAGAAAGCTTGGATCCTCGCGGGCTGGATCGGTGCTGGCGTGGCCGGCTTCCTGATGGTGCCCAATCTCTACGATCATTATGCGCTGCCGCTGCTGCCAAGTCTGTGCATGGGCGCGGCAGGGCTGTTCGCGCGCCGGCCACTGGGACCGGTGTTTGCCGTGCTGGCGATCGGCACGTCGCTGGTGTTCGCGGGCTGGCCAGCGGTGGAGCGGACCCGCCAGACCAGAGCGGCGATGGGGGATGCCGCCGGCATCATCGTCGCGCATGGCGGAGGGAGAGGCGGATCGCTCTACGTCTTCGACGGCCCGGTGCATCTCTATACGTTGGCCGGCGCGCCGCTGCCGACGCGCTGGGTGTTTCCCGAGCATCTGTCGACTTCTGAGGAGCAACGGGCTACGGGTGCCGACACGGGCCGTGAACTTGCCGCGATCCTGCAGCAACGGCCGGCAGTTATCGTCGCGGCCGACCAACCTGGGGCGCGGCATCCGGATCGCGCCGCGTGGCAGGCGCTGCACGCTACGCTCGCCTGCGGTTACGAGCGGTTGGCGGGGATCCCTATGCCCGAGTTCGGCGGCGTGCGCCAAATTGGGATCTTCGCCTTGCAGAGAAAGTCCTACTGCACCTCAAGTACGTTCAAGATCACACGCCCGTAAGCCGTTTTCTTGCACATCTCGCCACGTGCGCGCGCGAGCGGCTCCGCGCCAGCGTACTGCGCGGACACTGGAAGACCGCCACCTTCGTCGCTTGCGCCGCACCGGCATGGTGGCGCCTATGGTGCTCGAGGCTCAATCAACCGCGACGCCTTTCACGCCTATGTCGGACAGGTGCTCGTGCCTGAGCTTAGCCCCAGCGACGTCGTGATCATGGACAACCTGTCGAGCCACAAGGCTCCTACGGTACGCGAGATGATCGAGGCACTGGCGCTCGCCTCCTCAGCCTCCCGCCGTACAGCCGAGACTTCAACTCGATCGAGCAGGCCTTCTCCAAGCTTCAAGGCACACCTGCGCAAAGCGGCCGAGCGCACCATCCACGGACTCTGGAACGCCATCGGCCGTATCCTCAACCTCCACTCGCCCGCCGAGTGCGCCAACTGCGGATACGATGCAGGCTAATCGAAAAACGCTCTAGAGCGCTTTTCTTCCAGTCGGGTCATAGCCGGAGGAGTTGCATGTCGTAGTCCCGACCAGGGAGGCGGCGTACGTATTCGGCATTGGTCCCAGGGTCTGGGCTGTATAGCGAAAGATGTTACTCAATCCCAAGTGCTGTCCGGCAAAATCTACCAGAATGACTGACGTGGCAATCCTTCGTTGATTAAGTTGTATGACGATACCATTCCAGCAACTTCTGCGGGATCAGGCAGGTTTGGGTTGTCTGGTCGGAGAGGACAGGAACAATGCCGCTAGCATAACCGTCGCCATGATGAGCGGAGTACGGGCCGGATAGTCCACCACACTGGCAATTATTACAAGTAGCAGCATCGCTGATCCTAGCCGAGCAAGATTGCGCGCAGAAGTGTCGTTGTCGACCATCCAGATGCGGATGCTGCACCCCGCCCACCATCCGCACCCCCACAGTAACAATAGTCCACCAGCCAAGCCCGTATCTAAAATAATTTCGAGGAAGTCATTGTGGACATGATTAAAGTACGAGCTCTTCAACAGACCCAATGGTTCGTTCATTCGGAAGATCGGGTCGAAGGTTCCGAGGCCAGTTCCTATGGGAAAATATTCCTTAATCATTATCATGACGGTGGGAAAGCCCCGCGCGCGCATGTCGTGCTCGTTATCAATTTCGAGCAGCCTGTTGATCGATTGCGCGCGATCGGCTGCGAAGCTAACGAATACAAATGAAACAAGCATGACAACAATGGCAAGGATCAGGGCCGGGAACACCCAGCGCGGATAAATTCGGGTCATCCGCCGGATCGCGGATTGTTGTAGCAACAGCCCAAGGCATGTGCCGATGATGCCAAGAAGCATGCCGGCACGCGAACCGCTCGCTAGAATCGTAAGAACGAAAAGCGGCAACAACCCCAGAGCGACTGCGACCCGCCATTCAGGGCGCTGCTTCCCTTCCAGTGCCCAGGCCGGAGCAAGCAGGCAACCGATCGCCAGGAAAAGCGCGAAGTGATTGGGATTGGCAAAAGTGCCGTTCACGCGCCCCACCGTTTCGTTGATGAACGGATTATCGAAAGATATTCCAGAAAACTGAGCAAGCCCGACGATCATTGAGGCTACGACCAGTGCTAGCAAAAGGCCGGGTAGGCAGGCACGTTCCCGTTCGTTTAAGCTGGCGCCGAACAAAAAGACCGCAAGCGGCACGATCAATGAAAACAGCGCATTGATGGTCATAGCGGGCACCAGGCTGATAGGTCGCCACGGCGCGGTGAGCCCTGTCAACGGCGTGTTGACGAGCTCTCCCCGACCCGGCAAGCTATTCCATAGACTCAGGGGCAGCGGGATTAGCTGTATCAATGGCAACGCGATCACCGCAATTAGCAAAATCGCGACCAATCGGGCCTGCTCCCACATCGGGCGCTTGCCCGCCAGTGCCAATATAACAAGTCCGAGCCACGCGGCGCCTCGCACTATGGTCTGACCCGCGGTATCGGCCCGCGATGCTCCCCCCACCAGCCACAGGGTGGCTAGCATTAGGCACATAAGCACGAATGATAGGCCGGGCTTAAAGGTCGGCGCGGGCCGTTGGTAGGATTGGAACATGTCAACCGCGCCTTATGACAGTTTCCGGTTTGACGGAACCGCCCGTTTGTGCCGGCAGCACGAGTTGACGCTATTATGCCATTCTTCTACCGGACCGCGTCGATCGCAGCCATCAGGCAATTCACGGTGGGGTAGTGGCGGCTTCGACCGTGGGTCCCGATGACAAAGC